>NZ_JASAUS010000028.1:0-73643 GCF_029953005.1 Bradyrhizobium sp. Mp27
CTGAAGCTCTTGCCCGGGAAACAAACTCAAACTAACAGTCCCTTGTCCTGCCTCGCGGGTGGAGGAATTTGACTGACCACACCCGGAGGAATTTGAAGTGACCCGCGGGGATCTTGACGAAACGTGGTGGGCGGTCCGGGGCCATGACACTCCGGATAATTTCGTCGAACGACTGCTCAGCATCCCCGTCGGAGCGGTCGCACGGGGCGCAGGTGCGGGTTTCGAAGCCAGGGTTTCCCAGGGCACCGGTCTGCCACTGCCCGAGAGCTGGAGCATCGCTACGGCGAAGAATTCGCCGTTCATCACGTCGGTCTACGCCGAGACCCCGCGCGATCTCGCGGCGGTGCTCGGCTTCTATCGCGCCGAGCTCGGCAAGCGTGGCTGGATCGAGACGGTGGTCGAACCGGACCGGGCCGTGATCACCTTCACGACGGCCCGTGGACCGGTCCTGCTCCGGCTTTCCCGTCAGGACGACAGGACAATCGCCGAACTTTCGCTGCGCAAGCCGGGTATCGCGAATGCCGGCCTCCTGCCGAGGCCGAGGCAGGCAAAGCTGATGCTCGGCAACAAGTCGGACGAGGCGGCGGTCATCACCGTCGCCGGCCAGACCGTCAAGCTGGCGGCGCACGCCGGCGAGAAACTGGCGCACTCCGACTCCGCCGCAGCCGAAATACCTGAAGGCCAAAAGATCGATCTGCCGCCCGGCAAGTACAAGGTCACCCTCAAGGTCGAGGACGGCATGGCCCAGAGCCGGGAGTTCGAGGTCGCGGCCAACGAGACCTGGGGTCTGCTGGCCGGCACGGACGGCGTCCTGCTGCCGATGCGGCTATATTGAAGCGCATCGGCCCCTAGCCATTCGCAAACTCCGGCATCCGGTCCCGCAGCTTTCGTGCGGCGCCGGTGACGTCGGCGATCGTCCCAAATGCCCCCGCCTCCACCATCATCGCCCGCGCGAGCCGCACGGCGCGGGCTTCGCTGATCGCGCGCTTCTTCGGGTCCTCGATCAGCTCGAAGTCGATGTTGTGGGCCAGGCCGAAGATACGGCGGAGGGTTTTGGCGGCGGCGAAGCCGACGGTGTCAGTGAATAGCCGCTGCATGTAAGCCTGCCGCTCGGCTTCCAGGCGTGCGGCGCCCTTCTCGCCGGCGAAGAGCGTGACCGGATAGGCATCGCCGGTGGCGCCAGCGCGCCAGAGATCGAGGAACTTGCGGGCGAACTCGCTCCAGACCTGCTCGACCGTCTCCAGCACCCAGCCTTCGAACGCCTGCCGTTCACCCGGCGTGCGCTCGTGACCCGCCGAGGCAAAATAGGCCATCAGGAGGTTCGCAAGCACGGCGCCGACGTCGAATCCCATCGGGCCGTAGAACGCGAATTCGGGATCGATCACGCGCGTCTGGCTCTCCGTCACCATGATCGAGCCGGTGTGGAGATCGCCGTGGAGCAGTGCCTCGGGGCTTGCCATGAACTTCAGCTTCAGGCGGGAGATCACGACGTGCAGGTCCATGTCGTCGCGCAGCTCCGCGGCCAGGCCGTCGAGATAAGGCGCGGTCCAGCGGTTCTGCTCGGCAATGCGGTAGGGATCGGTGAAGATCAGATCCTCGGTGATCTTGCAGAGCGCGTGGTTGCCGGCAAAGGCGGCGATGCCCTGCTTCTTCTCGGCCGCCGACAGGGCGAGGTCGGAGGTGAAGAACAGGGTGCGCGCCATGAAGGTGGTGATGTCGTCCACGAAACCGGGATATTGCGTTGCGGCGACCATCCCCTTGCGCATGATGATGTGGGGCTCGAGCAGCTCCATCACCGTCAGCGCCAGTGTCTCGCTGTGGTGCAGCAGGGCCGGCACGAGGCCGGGCGCGAGCTGGGCCTGCTTCGACAAGGCGAGATATTCGTAATGGGCCCGCGACAGCGGCAGCGGCCAGCTCTCGCCGACGAGGCGGACGTAGGGCAGCGCCTGCTTCACGGCGACGCCGCCGCGCGCGCCCTTGACGATGAAGACGAGATTGAGATTGCCGTCGCCGACCTCGGTGATGCTCCAGGCGGCCGGCTCGCCGCCAAGCAGTGCCTTCAGGTCGGGAATGCCCGCGAGATAGTCCCGCAAGGCCGCCTCATGCAGAATCCGGTAGTCCCCCGCGTCGGCCATGACGATCCCACCCCATGGTATTTGAGCATGATCTTATCGGAAAACCGCTTCACACTTTTCCGGATCATGCTCTTGGCATGGCCGGATCGTTACTCCCGCTCCAGGAAGCTCGAGCCGATCTCGGCCTTTCTTTTGATGGGATCGTAATCACAATAAACGCTGTCCGCCACCAGCGTGTAGCTGGCGCTGACGGTGTATTTGTCCAGCTTGACCGAGTTCAGGCCGATCACCGAGGTGCTCTTGCCCCCGTTCCACTTGAACGGCGTCGAGCTCTTGGCCTGCTCGCAGGCCATCACGGCTTCGTTGAAGACAGAGCCCTCGACGAACGCCTTCAGCGTTCGGACCTGCACGGCCATCTTCCACTCGAAATAGCCGATGACGCCAAGGCCGGCGACGATCAGCACCAGAAGCGCGATGACGATCCGCTGAAAAGTCATTCGTTTCCCCCAAAACAATATTGCCGGCAAAAATCGTCTTATTGTTTGAGCATGATCCGCTCGGAAAACCGCTGCACACTTTTCCGGATCATGCTCTAGAACGGCATTCCCATCAATTTGGACAAGCGCTCGATCGAAAGATAGCCGGCATGATAGGCCGCGATGCCGATCCCGTAGATGATCGCCGAGATGATCGTGGTCCAGATCAGCTTGCCTCTCATCCGCGTCAGGACCGGTGCGCCGGGGTCGGTGCCGGGCGCGCCGACGCCGTCCTCGTGCTGGCTGCGCACGCCGAACGGCAGCGTCAGGAACAGCGCGATCCACCAGATGACGAAGTAGATCGCAAGCGCGGTCGATATCTGGATGGCCATGATCCGGCGCCCTACGCCTGCTCGATTTCGACCAGTGCCCCGGAAAAATCCTTCGGGTGCAGGAACAGCACCGGCTTGCCGTGCGCGCCGATCTTCGGCACGCCGTCGCCGAGCACCCGCGCGCCCTCCTTCACCAGCGTGTCGCGCGAGGCGATGATGTCGACGACCTCGTAGCAGATGTGATGGATGCCGCCGTCGGCATTGCGCTCGAGGAACTTCGCGATCGGCGAGGCCTCGCCGAGCGGCTCGATGAACTCGATCTTGGTATTGGGCAGGGTCGCGAACACGGTGGTGACGCCATGCTCGGGCAGCGCGACCGCCTCCGAGATCTGCGCCCCGAACGCCGCGCCATAGATCTTCGCGGACTTGACGGCGTCCTTGGTCGCGATCGCGACGTGATTGAGGCGACCCAGCATGTTTCTTCTCCCTCAGCGCATGATCCGAAGACCATGCTCAACTACACCGTCAGGACGTGTACCAGACAGGGGGGCTTTTTGCCCCAATGTTCGTTGATGACGGCCCGGACAGCGCGTCGCACCGACTCAGCCAGGGCATCCGCATCGCGGCGGCGCGCCTTCGGCAGGCCCTCGATGGTGGAGACCACGGCGTCGAAGACGAGGTCGTCGAAGGGCTCGCCGTCCCGGTTCTTCTCGGGAATGCCGACGAGATCGACCTCGGGGTCGTCGGCAAGCTCGCCCTGCTCCGTCATCGCGACCGCGACGAAGGCGCAGCCGGAGAAAGCCATGCGGCGGCGCTCGACCACGGCGCGGGACTTGGAGTCCTCCAAGATCGTGCCGTCCTTGTAGATCCGGCCGGAGGGCACCTCGCCGATGATGCCGGGATCGCCCGGGCCGAGCTTGATCAGGTCGCCGTTGCGAACGACCAGGACGCGCGGCACGCCGGCGGCGCGCGCGAGCTTGGCATGCTCGTTCAGGTGCAGCGCCTCGCCATGGACGGGGATCAGGAGCTGCGGCTTGGTCCAGGCGATCATGTCGCGCAATTCGTCGCGGCGGGGATGGCCGGAGACGTGGACCAGATGGTCGCGGTCGGTAAGGACCTCGACGCCCTGCAGCACGAGATTGTTGATGATCGAGCCGACGGCCTTCTCGTTGCCCGGGATGGTGCGCGAGGAGAAGATCACGCTGTCGCCGCGGTTGAGCGTGATCTCGGGATGGTCGTCATTGGCGATGCGCGCCAGCGCCGCGCGCGGCTCGCCCTGGCTGCCGGTGCACAGCGCCAGCACCTTGTCCTGCGGAAGATGGCCGTAGACCTCGGGCGAGCGGAAGTTCTGCACGCCGTCGAGATAACCGGTCTCGCGTGCGACCTGCACCACGCGCTCCATGGCGCGGCCGACCACGACGACCTCGCGATCGGCAGCCCTGGCCGCGGCGGCGACGGCCTTGATGCGCGCGACGTTGGAGGCAAAGGTCGTCACCGCGACGCGGCCCTTGGCGGCCTTGACCAGGTCGATGATGGTTCGCGCGACCTCGGCTTCCGAGGGCGAGCGGCCGTCACGCACGGCGTTGGTGGAATCACCGATCAGGGCGAGCACGCCCTCCTCGCCCAGTTCGCGCAGCCGCTTCTCGTCGGTCGGGCTCCCCAGCGTCGGGGTCGGGTCGATCTTCCAGTCGCCGGTGTGCAGCACCGTGCCGGCGTCAGTGTGGATCGCCAGCGCGTGCGCTTCCGGGATCGAATGCGCGACGGGAATGAACTCGACGTTGAACGGGCCGATATCGACACGGCCGCCCGACGGCACCACCGTCACCGGGATTTTCGGCGCGTTGCGCTCGGCGGCGCATTTGGCCTCGAACAGCGCCGCGCTGAACTGCGTGGCATAGATCGGGCATTTCAGCTTCGGCCAGAGGTCGATGATGGCGCCGAAATGGTCCTCATGGGCGTGGGTCAGCACGAGACCCATCAGGTTCTTGCGTTCCTTCTCCAGAAAGCTGATGTCGGGCATGATCAGGTCGATGCCCGGCAGATGCTCCTCGTCGCCGAAGGAGACGCCGAGATCGACCGCCAGCCAGGCGCGCTGCTGGCGGTTGCCGAGGCCGTAGATCGACAGATTCATGCCGATCTCGCCGACGCCGCCGAGCGGCGCAAATACCAGTTCGTCAGGCTTCGCCATCACGCAGCTCCCACGGAGGCGGCCGAACCGAAGAACACCTCGCCGGCCGCCACCGGGAGGCGTCGGCCGTCAACGGTGCGGACGATCAGGCAGCCGGTGTCGTCGATGGTGTCGAAAATGCCTTCCAGCGTCATCGTTCCCGTGTTGATCGCGACCCGTTCGCCGAGGCCGCAGGCGCGCTCCAGCCACAGCTTGCGGATCTCCGCAAAGCCGCGGCCATTGTCCCAGATGCCGAGGAACTCGACCCAGGCGTCGGACAGCGCCGAGAACAGCTCTTCCGCGCTGATCTGGACGCCGAGCGCGGCCAACGACACGGCCGGCGTCGGCGTGCCCTCCGGCGCCGCCACGACGTTGGTGCCGATCCCGACGACGACGGCGAGACGATCGCCGATGGCCTCGGCTTCGAGGCCAATGCCGACCAGCTTCTTGCCGCCCGCGAGGACGTCATTCGGCCATTTCAGGGCGTATCTGGGCCGGTCAGGACCAAGCCGGAGCGCGGCCTCGAGGCTGACCTTCTCCAGGGCCGCCTCTTCCGCAAGCCCCGCTGCAAACCCGATGGTGGCGGCAACCGCAGGCGCAATATCGAGCACCTCGAGGACGCTGGCGGCGAGATTGCCCTTTGGCGCGATCCAGGCGCGCTGGCGGCGGCCGCGGCCGGCGGTCTGATCCGACGTCACAAACCACATCGGGCCGGGTTCGCCGGCCCGTGCGCGCTCGATCGCGTCGGTGTTGGTCGAGCCGGTCCGTTCGAAAGCGGCGAGCTTGTAGCCCGCCGAGAGTGCGCGAGGACCGAGCGCGAACCCCATCCTAAAACAGCGACTTTGCCGCGGCGGAGGCGACGCTCACCACCGGGCCCGCGAACAGTGCGAACAGGATGTTGAACAGGCCCGCGACCGCCAGCACCGTCTTCACCTCGACGCGCACCGGATCGACCTGGCCGGCCGGCTCGTCGAAATACATCGTCTTGACGATGCTGAGATAGTAGTAGGCACCTACCACGCTGGTCAGCACGCCGATGACGGCGAGCGTAAACAGGTTCGCCTTGATGGCGGCGACGAAGACGTACCATTTGGCGAAGAAGCCGGCGAGCGGCGGGATGCCCGCGAGCGAGAACAGTAGCATCGCGAACATGAAGGCGAGCAGCGGGTTGGTCCGCGACAGGCCGGCGAAATCGCTGATCTGCTCCACGGCCTGGCCGTTGCGCTTCATCGCGAGGATGATCGAGAACGAACCGAGCGTCATCGCCACGTAGATCACGATGTACATCAGGACGCCCTGCGCGCCCTCGACCGTGCCGGAGGCGAGGCCGACCAGGGCAAAGCCCATGTGGCCGATCGAGGAATAGGCCATCAGGCGCTTGATGTTGGTCTGGCCGATCGCGGCGAAAGAGCCGAGCGCCATCGAGGCGATCGCCACGAACACCAGGATCTGCTGCCACTGCGAGACGATGCCGGGGAATGCGGTCAGCGTGACGCGGGTGAAGACGGCGAGCGCGGCCACCTTCGGCGCCGAGGCGAAGAAGGCCGTCACCGGCGTCGGCGCGCCCTCGTAGACGTCAGGCGTCCACATGTGGAACGGCACGGCCGAGACCTTGAAGCACAGGCCGGCGAGCAGGAAGACGAGGCCGAACACCAGGCCGATATTCGAGACCGTCGCCGCCGCCGCGATGCCGGTGAAGCTGACCGTGCCGGTGAAGCCGTAGACCAGCGAGGAGCCGTACAGCAGCATGCCCGACGACAGCGCGCCGAGCACGAAGTACTTCAGGCCGGCTTCGGTCGACTTGGCGTTGTCGCGGTTCGAGGCCGCCACGACATAGAGCGCGAGCGACATCAGCTCGAGGCCGAGATAGAGCGAGATCAAATCGCCGGCCGAGATCAGCACCATCATGCCGAGCGTCGAGAGCAGCACCAGGATCGCGTATTCGAAGATCCGGCGCGACGGGTCCGACAGGAACTCGGTCGACAGCACCAGCGTCACCGCCGAGCCGATCAAGGCCAGTATCTTCATGAAGCGCGCGAAGTCGTCGACGATGAAGCTGCCGCCGAAGGTGACGTGCTTGCCCGCAGGCTGCGCGTAGACGAGCACGCCGACCACGACCAGCAGCAGGACCGCAAGCGTGGTGACGGTCCTGGTGGTCTCCTGCCCGCGATAGGCCCCCAGCATCAAGAGTGCCATCGCGCCGACCGCGAGAACAATCTCGGGCAGCACCGGCGCCAGTTGATAACCTGCAGTCTCAAAGCTCATGGCGATATCCTGACCTGCCCGATCACTGGAGCAGTGCGGCGGCCTTCACGGCCGTCACAGCGGTGTTGTAATTGTTGACGAGTTGCTGGACCGAGACGGCCGACATATCGAGCACCGGCTTCGGGTAGACGCCGAACAGGATGGTCAGCGCGATCAGCGGGAACAGCGTCACGCACTCGCGGAAAGTGAGATCCTTCATGCTCGCCAGCGACGGCTTGACCAGCGCCCCGAACACGACCTTGCGATAGAGCCACAGCGCATAGCCCGCCGACAGGATCACGCCGAAGGTGGCGAAGAACGCCGTCGGGATCGAGACCTTGAAGGTGCCGAGCAGCGTCATGAACTCGCCGACAAAGCCGGAGGTACCGGGCAGACCGACATTGGCCATGGTGAAGACCATGAAGGTCAGCGCGTAGAGCGGCATCCGGTTGACGAGGCCGCCATAGGCGGCGATCTCGCGGGTGTGCATGCGGTCGTAGACGATGCCGACGCAAAGGAACAGCGCGCCGGAGACGATGCCGTGCGAGATCATCTGGAACATGCCGCCGGCGACGCCCTGCATGGTGCCGGCGAAGATGCCCATGGTGACGAAGCCCATATGCGCCACTGACGAGTACGCAATCAGCTTCTTCATGTCCTCCTGCATCAGCGCGACCAGCGAGGTGTAGATGATAGCGATGGCCGAGAGCGTGAAGATCAGCGGGGCGAAGTCGTGCGAGGCCAGGGGGAACATCGGCAGCGAGAAGCGCAGGAAGCCGTAGCCGCCCATCTTCAGCAGGATCGCAGCCAGCACCACCGAGCCCGCGGTCGGCGCCTCGACGTGAGCGTCGGGGAGCCAGGTGTGCACCGGCCACATCGGCATCTTCACCGCGAACGAGGCGAAGAAGGCGAGCCACGCCCAGGTCTGCAGCGACCGCGGCACGGCGGTGTGCATCAGGGTCGGGATGTCGGTGGTGCCGCCGTTCCAGTACAGCGCCATGATGGCGAGCAGCATCAGTACCGAGCCGAGCAGCGTGTAGAGGAAGAACTTGAACGACGCGTAGACCCGGCGCGGACCGCCCCAGACGCCGATGATCAGGAACATCGGGATCAGGCCGCCCTCGAAGAACAGGTAGAACAGCACGAGATCGAGCGCCGAGAAGGTGCCGATCATCAGCGTTTCCAGGATCAGGAACGCCATCATGTATTCGCGGACGCGGTTGGTGATCGCCTTCCAGCTCGCGATGATGCAGAACGGCATGATGGCGGTGGTCAGGATCACCAGCGGCAGCGAGATGCCGTCGACGCCCATGTGGTAGGTGATGCCGGTGGCGAGCCAGTTCGCCTTCTCGACGAACTGGAAGTCGGCGCTCGACGGATCGAAGCGCATCACCAGGATCACCGACACCGCGAAGGTGATCAGCGTGGTCCACAGCGCGATCCAGCGCGCATTGCGCCGGGCCGCCGCGTCATCGCCTCGGCTGAGATAGACGATCAACGCGCCAACCAGCGGCAGGAACGTCGTGACCGAAAGGATTGGCCAGGTTGTCATTTACTGGCCTCCAAAGCCGAACATGAACCAGGTGATCAGGCCGGCGGCGCCGATCAGCATGGCGAACGCGTAGTGATAGAGATAGCCGGTCTGGATCTTCACCACGTTGCGGGTGACGTCCAGCACGCGGGCCGAGATACCGTCGGGGCCGAGGCCGTCGATGATGAAGCCATCGCCCTTCTTCCAGAGCTGATAGCCGATCCACTTCGCCGGACGGACGAAGATGAGATCGTAGAGCTCGTCGAAGTACCATTTGTTGAGCAGGAACTGGTACAGCATCGGCTGGGTGTTCGCGAGCTCGACCGGCAGATACGGCCGGCGGATGTAGAACAGGTACGACACCAGGAAGCCCAGCACCATCATCACCGTCGGCAGGAAGGCGATGGTCTCGGGGATGTGGTGCATCTCCTCGATGATGTGCGGGTTCATCTTCACGGACTCGCGGAAGAACTCCTCGACGCCGTGACCGGCGAACAGCTCCTTGAACGGGAAGCCCGCGACGATCGAGCCGACCGCGAGAACGCCGATCGGGACCAGTATCCACATCGGAGCCTCGTGCGCGGCCTCGTAGTGATGCTCGTCATGGGGCTCGCCGTGGAAGGTCTTGAAGATCAGGCGCCAGGAGTAGAACGAGGTCAGGCCGGCGGCGACGACCGTCATCAGGAAGCCGTACATCGCGAACGGATTATGCGAGGCGTAGGCGGACTCGATGATCGCGTCCTTGGAGAAATAGCCCGCCGTCAGCGGGAAGCCTGTGAGCGCCAGCGTGCCGATCACCATCACCGCATAGGTGTAGGGGATCTTGCGCCAGAGGCCGCCCATGTTGCGGATGTCCTGCTCGTGGTGCATCGCGTAGATCACCGAGCCGGAGCCCAAGAACAGCAGCGCCTTGAAGAAGGCGTGCGTGAACAGGTGGAACATGCCGACCGAATAGGCCCCTGCTCCCATCGCCACGAACATGTAACCAAGCTGCGAACAGGTCGAGTATGCGACGATGCGCTTGATGTCGTTCTGGACGAGGCCGATGGTCGCGGCGAAGAACGCCGTGGTCGCGCCGAAGAACATCACGACGGCCTGCGCGTTCGGGGCGAGCTCGAACAGCGGCGACAGGCGCGCCACCATGAACACGCCGGCGGTGACCATGGTCGCGGCGTGGATCAGCGCGGAGACCGGGGTCGGGCCTTCCATCGCGTCCGGCAGCCAGGTGTGCAGCAGGAACTGCGCCGACTTGCCCATCGCGCCCATGAACAGCAGCAGGCAGGTCAGGGTCAGCGCATCGGCATGCCAGCCGAGGAAGTCGATGGTCTTGCCGGTCAGGCTCGGCGCCTGGTGGAAGATGGTCTCGAAATCGGTCGAGGCGGTCAGCATGAAGATCGCGAAGATGCCGAGCGCGAAGCCGAAATCGCCGACGCGGTTGACCACGAAGGCCTTGATCGCCGCCGCGTTCGCCGACGGCTTCTGGTACCAGAAGCCGATCAGCAGATAGCTGGCGAGACCCACGCCTTCCCAGCCGAAGAACAGCTGCACGAGGTTATCGGCCGTCACCAGCATCAGCATGGCGAAGGTGAACAGCGAGAGATAGCCGAAGAAGCGCGGGCGATACGGATCCTCGTCCATGTAGCCGATGGAATAGAGGTGCACGAGCGAGGACACGGTCGTCACCACCACCAGCATCACGGCGGTGAGCGTGTCGACCCGCAGCGTCCAGTAAACCTGGAGGTCACCCGACATGATCCAGGGCAACAGCGGAATCCGCATGTCGTGGTGCATGAAGCCGACATCGACCAGCGTCATCCAGGACAGCGCCGCCGAGACGAACAGCAGCGCGGTCGTGATCAGCTCGGCACCGCGCGAGCCCGCAGCCGGCGGCTCGACCGGGCCATGGCCGTGGTCATCATGACCGTGATCGTCGTGACCATGGTCGTCATGGGCCGCCGACGCGTGCGCGTCGCCGTGGCCATGATCGCCGTGATGCTCGACCTCGTCGCCCGAGGGGTTGCGGGCATGCGCGCCGAACAGCGCAATCAGGCCAGCAAGGATGGCGCCCAGCAGAGGCAGAAAGACAATCGCCTGAACCATGACTGAGCTCAGCCCTTCATCAGATTGACGTCCTCAACCGCGATCGAGCCGCGGTTGCGGAAATAGACCACCAGGATGGCGAGACCGATCGCGGCTTCCGCAGCCGCAACAGTCAGCACCAGCAATGCGAAGACCTGGCCGACGATGTCGCCGAGGAAGGTCGAGAATGCCACGAGGTTGATGTTGACCGAGAGCAGGATCAGCTCGATCGACATCAGGATGACGATGATGTTCTTGCGGTTCAGGAAGATGCCGAGGATCCCGAGCGTGAACAGGATCGCGCCGACCGCCAGATAATGTCCGAGCCCGATCGTCATTTCACCCACTCCGCCGCGTCGCTGTCCTGGAGCCCCTGCCCCGACGCCACCTTGCGCATCGCCATCGCCATCTCGGGCGTGCGTGCATTCTGAACGTTGATGTCCTGCCGCTTCACGTTCGCCTTGTGGCGCAGCGTCAGCACGATGGCGCCGATCATGGCGACCAGCAGCACCATGCCCGCGAGCTGGAAGTAGTGGATGTATTTCGTATAGAGCACGAGCCCGAGCGCCTCGGTGTTGCTGACATTGGTCGGGATCGCCGCCGTGATCGTCTTGGAGACGCCGGGGTTGATGACCCAGAAGCCGACGGTGAGCAGCAACTCGAACAGGAAGATGCCGCCGATCACGAGGCCCACCGGCAGGTACTCGATGAAGCCCTCGCGCAGCTCGAGGAAGTCGACGTCGAGCATCATGATCACGAACAGGAACAGCACCGCGACGGCGCCGACATAGACGACGATCAGGATCATCGCGAGGAATTCGGCGCCCATCAGCACGAACAGGCCGGAGGCGTTGACGAAGGCCAGGATCAGGTACAGCACGGAGTGCACGGGATTGCGCGAGACAATCACCATCACCGCCGAGGCGACGCAGACGCCTGCGAAGAGATAGAAGAACAGCGCGGGAAGGATCATGCTCTCATCTCACCGGTACGGCGCGTCGAGCTCGATCGCTTTCGCGATCTCGCGTTCCCAGCGGTCGCCATTGGCGAGCAGCTTGGCCTTGTCATAGAACAGTTCCTCGCGGGTCTCGGTCGCGAACTCGAAGTTCGGACCTTCGACGATGGCGTCGACCGGACAGGCCTCCTGGCAGAGGCCGCAATAGATGCACTTCACCATGTCGATGTCGTAGCGCACGGTGCGGCGGGTACCGTCATTGCGGCGCGGGCCGGCCTCGATGGTGATGGCCTGCGCCGGGCAAATGGCTTCGCACAGCTTGCAGGCGATGCAGCGCTCTTCGCCGTTCGGATAGCGGCGCAGCGCATGCTCGCCGCGGAAGCGCGGCGAGATCGGGCCCTTCTCGAAGGGATAGTTCAGCGTCGGCTTCGGCTGGAAGAAATAGCGCATGGCGAGGAAGAACGCCGAGACGAATTCCGACAGCAGGAGCGAGCGTGCAGTGGCGTTGACATTGATACCCATGACGGCCCTCACTTCGGCGCGATGCCGGCGAAATGCAGCACGCCAGCCACCACGACCACCATCGCCAGCGACAGCGGCAGGAAAACCTTCCAGCCGAGGCGCATCAATTGGTCGTAGCGGTAGCGCGGCACGATCGCCTTTGCCATCGCGAACAGGAAGAACATGAAGAACACTTTGAGCGAGAACCAGATGATCCCCGGCACCCAGTTGAAGGGCGGCAGATCCACCGGCGGCAGCCAGCCTCCGAGGAACAGGATCGTCGCCAGCGCGCACATTGTGACGATCGCGACATATTCGCCGAGCATGAACAGCAGATACGGCGTCGAGCCGTATTCGACCATGAAGCCGGCGACGAGCTCTGATTCAGCTTCCACGAGGTCGAACGGCGGACGGTTGGTTTCCGCCAGCGCCGAGACGTAGAAGATCACGAACATCGGGAACAGCGGCCACACATACCAGTTCAGGATGGTGAGCTGCGGCACCCCGATCAGGCTGGCAAGGCCACGCGCATGCTGGGCCTCGACGACGGCCGACAGGTTCAGCGTGCCGGCGCAGAGCAGCACGGTGATGATGACGAAGCCGATCGAGACCTCGTAGGACACCATCTGCGCCGCCGAGCGCAGCGCGGCCAGGAACGGGTATTTCGAGTTCGACGACCAGCCGGCCATGATGATGCCGTAGATCGACAGCGACGAGATCGCGAAGATGAAGAGCACGCCGACATTGATATCGGAGATCACCCAGCCGAGATTGGTCGGGATCACCGCCCAAGCCGCGAGCGCGAGCACGCATGAGACCAAGGGAGCAAGGAGAAACACGCCCTTGTTGGCGCCGGACGGGATGATCGGCTCCTTCAGCACGAACTTCAGCAGGTCCGCGAAGGACTGCAGCAGGCCCCAGGGGCCGACCACGTTCGGGCCGCGGCGGATCTGCACCGCCGCCCAGATCTTGCGGTCGGCGAGCAGGATGTAGGCGATCGCGACCAGCAGGACGACGAGCACCAGGACGCTCTCCGCGACCATGATGATCAGCGGCCAGAGGAAACCGGTCCAGAATGCGCTTTCGAAGAATTCCATCGGCTCACTCCGCTGCGGTCAGCATCTGCCCGGAGGCAAGCCGCGAGCATTCCGCCATCACGGCGGACGCACGCGCGATTGGGTTGGTCAAATAGAAGTCCTCGATCGCCGGCTTGAACGGCGCCTTCTCCGGCGAGCCGCCCTTCCCCGCCAGCTTCTTGATCTGGTCGGCGGCGCCGGCCTCGATCTGGTCGAGGCGGATCAGGTGCGGCACGGCCTTGAAGATCGCCTGGCGCAGTGCCGACAGCGAGTCGTAGCCGAGCTTCTTGCCGAGCGCCTCCGACAGCGCGCGCACGATCGCCCAGTCCTCGCGGGCTTCGCCCGGCGGGAACGCGGCACGGCCGGTCATCTGCACGCGGCCTTCGGTGTTGACGTAGATCGCGGATTTCTCGGTATAGGCAGCCGACGGCAGGATCACGTCGGCGCGATGCGCGCCGCGGTCGCCATGGGTGCCGATATAGACGACGAAGGTGCCATCCGACGGCTTGATCTCGTCGGCGCCGAGCAGGAACAGCAGGTCCAGCGTGCCGAAGGTCGTCATCTGTGCGGCGTTCAGTCCGCCCGCACCGGCGACAAAGCCGATATCGAGCGCACCGACGCGCGAGGCGGTCTCGTGCAGCACGCCGAAGCCGTTCCAGCCGTCCTTCACCGCGCCGACATCGAGCGCGAGCTTGGCGGCAGCGGCGAGAATGGCGGCGCCGTCGTGACGCGAGGCCGCGCCTGCGCCGACCAGGATGATCGGGTTCTTGGCGTTCTTCAGCACGTCCATGAAGGAGTGCTTGCCGGCCGCGAGCTCGCCGAGCGTCTCGGTGCCCGCACCCAGATGATCATAGTCGTAGGTCAGGTCGACCTTGGCGCCGATCACGCCGACCTTGAAGCCGCCGGCGCGCCAGCGCTTGCGGATGCGGGCGTTGAACACGGCCGCTTCCTTGCGCGGATTGGCGCCGACGATGAGCAACGCGTCGGCCTGCTCGACGCCGACCAGCGTCGGATTGAAGATGTAGGAGCCGCGGCCGAGCGCGGGATCGAAGGCGTCGCCGCCCTGCACGGCCAGATTGCCCGAGCCGTACTTGGCGAGCAGGTCCTTCAGCGCGAACATCTCTTCGACACCGGCGAGGTCGCCGGCGATCGCGCCGATGCGCTTGCCGTCGGTGCGCGCCGCTTTCGCGGCGATCGCGGCAAAGGCTTCCGGCCAGCTCGCCGCCCGCAGCTTGCCGGCTTCGCGGATATAGGGCCGGTCGAGGCGCTGGGTGCGCAGGCCGTCGACGACGTGGCGGGTCTTGTCGGAGATCCACTCCTCGTTCACGGCCTCGTTGATGCGCGGCAGCACGCGCATCACCTCACGACCGCGGGTGTCGACGCGGATCGCCGAGCCGACGCCGTCCATGACGTCGATCGACTGGGTCTTGCCGAGCTCCCACGGGCGCGCCGCAAATGCATAGGGCTTCGAGGTCAGCGCGCCGACCGGGCAGATGTCGACCAGATTGCCCTGCAATTCGGACGTCAGCGCGTGCTCGAGATAGGTCGTGATCTCCATGTCCTCGCCGCGGCCGGTGGCGCCCATCTCGGGCGCGCCGGCGACTTCCGCCGAGAAGCGGACGCAGCGCGTGCACTGGATGCAGCGGTTCATCGAGGTCTTGACCAGCGCGCCGAGGTACTTGTCCTCGACGGCGCGCTTGTTCTCGGCGAAGCGGCTGGTGTCGACACCATAGCCCATCGCCTGGTCCTGGAGGTCGCACTCGCCACCCTGGTCGCAGATCGGGCAGTCCAGCGGATGGTTGATCAGAAGGAATTCCATCACGCCTTCGCGCGCCTTCTTCACCATCGGCGAACGCGTGGAGATTTCCGGCGGCTCGCCCTTGGGACCCGGACGGCAATCGCGCACGCCCCAGGCGCAGCTTGCGACCGGCTTCGGGCCGCCCTTCACTTCGACGAGGCACATCCGGCAATTGCCGGCGATCGACAGACGCTCGTGATAGCAGAAGCGCGGAATCTCGGCGCCGGCGGCCTCGCATGCCTGAAGCAGCGTGTACTCGGCCGGGACATCGATCTCTTTGCCGTCGATGATGAGCTTGGTCATGTCTCTTACTCCGCCGCGACCATGTTCACGGGATCGCGGACGCCGATATCGTCGATGTCAGCCTTGTGCGAATACTGGTCGATGCGCGCTTCGATCTCGTGACGGAAATGCGCGATCAGGCCCTGGATCGGCCAGGCGGCTGCGTCGCCGAGCGCGCAGATGGTGTGGCCTTCGACCTGTTTCGTCACCTCCAGCAGCATGTCGATTTCGCGCTTGTGGGCGCGGCCGTCAGCCATGCGGGTCAAGACGCGCCACATCCAGCCCGTGCCCTCGCGGCACGGCGTGCACTGGCCGCAGCTCTCGTGCTTGTAGAAATAGGAGATGCGGGCGATCGAGCGGATCAGGTCGGTCGACTTGTCCATCACGATCACCGCCGCAGTGCCGAGGCCCGAGCGCAGCTTGCTCAGGGAGTCGAAATCCATCGGCGTGTCGATGATCTGCTCGGCCGGCACCATGCGCACCGACGAGCCGCCGGGGATCACGGCCTTGAGGTTGTCCCAGCCGCCACGGATGCCGCCGCAATGCTTCTCGATCAGCTCACGGAACGGAATGCCCATGGCCTCTTCGACGTTGCAGGGCCGCTCGACATGGCCGGAGATGCAGAACAGCTTGGTGCCGACATTGTTCGGACGGCCGATGCCGGCGAACCAGGCCGCGCCGCGCCGTAGGATGTCGGGCGCAACCGCGATCGACTCGACGTTGTTGACGGTGGTCGGGCAGCCGAACAGGCCGACATTGGCCGGGAACGGCGGCTTCAGGCGCGGCTGGCCCTTCTTGCCTTCGAGGCTTTCGAGCAGCGCGGTCTCCTCGCCGCAGATATAGGCGCCGGCGCCGTGCGCGACGTAGATGTCGAACGGCCAGCCGTTGACATTGTCCTTGCCGACGAGCTTTGCCTCATAGGCCTGGTCGATCGCGGCCTGGAGATGCTCGCGCTCGCGGATGAACTCGCCGCGGACATAGATGTAGCAGGCATGCGCGTTCATCGCGCAGCTCGCGATCAGACAGCCCTCGATCAGGAGATGCGGATCGTGCCGCATGATCTCGCGATCCTTGCAGGTGCCGGGCTCGGATTCGTCGGCGTTGACGACGAGATAGCTCGGCCGGCCGTCGGTCGATTCCTTCGGCATGAACGACCATTTCAGGCCGGTCGGGAAGCCGGCGCCACCGCGCCCGCGCAGGCCCGACGCCTTCATCTCGTTAATGATCCAGTCACGGCCCTTGTCGATGATATTCTTCGTACCATCCCAGGCGCCGCGGCGCCGCGCGCCCTCGAGCCCCCAGTCGTGGAGGCCGTAGAGGTTCTTGAAGATGCGGTCCTTGTCCTCGAGCATTTCAGTGCTTTCCGATCAACGATTGGACTGCTTGTAGGCAAGTCCGGCGGCGCAGACGGCGAAGGTCAGCGCCCAGAGTAGGCTGCTCTCCTGCGTCGCGTTCATCACGAAGCGCTGCAGCAGGAACATGAAGGCGGCCGCGACCGCGGCATGCATGGCGACGAAGCCCCATTTGTTCACGGCCTCGTTCCCTCCAATTGCGGGGAGATCACGCATCAGGTGATCTCCTTCAGCGTGGTCGGCCCACCCGTCGGCGCCGAGAACTGGCGGCCGTTCTGCGGACCGGGCTTCGGCGGATTGCCCGAGGCGAAACCATCGAGCACCTTGCCAAAGGTTTCCTTGGTCAAATCCTCATAGGTGTCCTTGCCGATCAGCACCATCGGCGCATTCACACAGGCACCGAGGCACTCCACCTCTTCCCAGCTGAAATTGCCGTCCTTGGACAGATGGAACGGCTCGTGGTGGATGCGGTGCTCGCAGACGTGGATGAGATCCTCAGCACCGCGCAGGCGGCACGGCGTGGTGCCGCAGACCTGGACGTGGGCCTTCTTGCCGACGGGGGCGAGCTGGAACATCGTGTAGAAGGTCGCGACTTCGAGCACGCGGATATAGGGCATGTCGAGCAGGTCGGCGACGGCCCGGATCGCAGCTTCCGAGACCCAGCCGTCGTGCTGTTCCTGGACGCGCCAGAGGATGGCGATGACAGCGGAGGCTTGCCGGCCGGCCGGATATTTCGCGATCTGCTGCTTGGCGAATGCGAGGTTCTCCTCCGTGAACGCAAAGCTCGCGGGCTGGACTTCCTTCGGTGCTAATCGGCGAACGGACATCTCTATTCTCTCACTGCATACGGCGCGCTGTTTTCGCATTCAGGGCATCGATCCTGTCCTGCCAGAATGCGCTTGCGGTGCCGAAAACGTTGTAGCCGACATGGGTCGAGACCTTGATGCGGTCGAGGATCGACAGCTCGGTCACGGTCTCCATCCGGTTGCTGCGCGGATCGAACACGATCAGCTTCAGCGGCGTCTGTTCGAGGATAAAGCGCGACACCGCATGAGAGCGGTCGCTGCCGTGCTCCTCGCACATGATGACGCTGTCGGTCTCAAGCAGCCGTGCGCCGCCCTTGATCGCCTCGATCTCGACGCCCTCGACGTCGAGCTTGATCAGGTACTTGCCGTGGGCCGCCACCTTGCCGTCATCGATGAGATTGTCGAGCGCGAGAACCGGCACGTCCTCGCCGCCCGCCGACGGTGCGCCGGCGATGCTGAAGGCCTCATGCTTGGTGCCTGACAGCCGCGCGGTGCCGCGCGCCGCACCGATGGCGCATTTCAGGGTCTCGAAGCGGTTGCCGTTGACGCGGGCGTTGTTGGCAAGCTTCGGATAGTTCTGCCCCGACGGCTCGATCGCGATCGCCTTGTGCGATCCGAACGGCTTGCTCGAGACCAGCACCGACCAGTAGCCGTAATTGGCGCCGCAATCGAGCAGCGTGTAGTCGACGTCGATGGAGTCGGCGAACAGGACCTCCAGCTCGTCCTCGTAATTGTAGGAGCGGTTGAGCAGCTTGCTCCAATAGCCGTCGCCGTAGGGGAATTCGAACACGGCGTCGGGATTGAGCCTGATCGCGATGTTGCGCTCGGGCAGCGTCTTCCGCAGCAGGTTCGCGCAGGCGATGTAGCCCATGTGCGAGAAATGCGAGGAGATCTTCGATCCCGTCACCAGCGCCAAGGCAGCCGTCCGCTCCCACAGGTTGGCCCCTTCAAGGGCCCCCGAGGCACGGTCAAACTGGATTGGCGCCTGCGCCATCACCGATCGACCTCTCCGAACACGATGTCGAGCGAGCCCAGGATCGCCGAGACGTCGGCGAGCAGATGGCCGCGGCAGATGTGGTCCATCGCCTGCAGATGCGCAAAGCCCGGCGCGCGGATCTTGCACTTGTAGGGCTTGTTGGTGCCGTCGGAGATCAGATAGACGCCGAACTCTCCCTTCGGCGCCTCGACCGCGGCGTAGACCTCGCCGGCCGGCACGTGGACGCCCTCGGTGTAGAGCTTAAAGTGATGGATCAGCGCTTCCATCGAGCGCTTCATCTCGCCGCGGCGCGGCGGCGCGACCTTGTTGTCTTCGACGACGACAGGCCCCTTCCCGTCGGCTGCGTTCAGCTTCTGGATGCACTGCTTCATGATGCGCACGGACTGGCGCATCTCTTCCATGCGGATCAGGTAGCGATCGTAGCAGTCGCCGTTCCTGCCGATCGGGATGTCGAAATCCATCTCGGCGTAGCACTCATAGGGCTGCGACTTGCGCAGGTCCCAGGCCGCGCCCGAGCCGCGCACCATGACGCCCGAAAAACCCCACTCCCAGGCTTCCTTCAGCGGCACCACGCCGATGTCGACGTTGCGCTGCTTGAAGATGCGGTTGGCGGTGAGAAGACGGTCGAGATCGTCCACGACCTTCAGGAACGGATCGCACCAGGCCTCGATGTCGTCGACCAGCTTCTGCGGCAGGTCCTGATGCACGCCGCCGACGCGGAAGAAGGCTGCGTGCATACGGCTGCCGGAGGCGCGCTCGTAGAACACCATCAGCTTCTCGCGCTCTTCGAAGCCCCACAGCGGCGGGGTCAGCGCGCCGACGTCCATCGCCTGCGTGGTGACGTTGAGGAGGTGCGAGAGGATGCGGCCGATCTCGCAATAGAGCACGCGGATCAACTGGCCACGGCGCGGCACCTCGATGCCGAGCAGCTTTTCAGCGGCGAGACAGAAGGCATGCTCCTGGTTCATCGGCGCGACGTAGTCGAGCCGGTCGAAGTAAGGGATCGCCTGGAGATAGGTCTTCTGCTCGATCAGCTTCTCGGTGCCGCGGTGAAGCAGGCCGATATGGGGATCGACGCGGGCAACGACCTCGCCGTCAAGCTCCAGGACCAGACGCAGCACGCCGTGCGCAGCCGGATGCTGGGGCCCGAAGTTGATGGTGAAATTGCGAAGCTGTTCGGGTTGCTCGTTCATGATCAGACCTTCGGTCCCGCCTTCTCGTCACCGGGAAGCGGATAGTCCGCCCCTTCCCACGGCGAAAGGAAATCGAACTTGCGGAATTCCTGGTTGAGCCGGACGGGCTCGTACACCACCCGCTTCTCCTGGTCGTCGTAGCGGACCTCGACGAAACCGGTGGTCGGGAAATCCTTGCGCAGCGGATGGCCCTCGAAACCGTAATCGGTCAGCAGGCGGCGCATGTCGGGGTGCCCGACGAAGAACACGCCATAGAGGTCGTAGGCCTCGCGCTCGAACCAGTCCGCACCCGGGAACACGTCGATCAGCGACGGCACCTGCGTGGTCTCGTCGGCCTGGGCCTTGAGCCGGATCCGCGTGTTCAGGGTCGGAGACAGGAAGTGATAGATCACGTCGAAGCGTTTTTCGCGCGACGGATAGTCTGCGGCCGTGATGTCGGTGAAGTTGATGAACCGGCATTTCGGATCGTCGCGGAGGTACTTGACCACCTCGACGATCTTGCTGACCTCGACATCCACCGTGAGCTGGTTGAAGGCAACCGAATGACCGATGGCGGCGCCCGGAAGCGCGCTAACGATCATCTGCCCCAGTGCGTCGAGCTTGGCGTCGTCCATGACGTAAAACCTTAACGTTCGATGGTGCCGGTGCGGCGGATCTTCTTCTGCAGCAGCAGCACGCCGTAGAGCAGCGCTTCCGCCGTGGGCGGGCAGCCCGGCACGTAGATGTCGATCGGCACGATCCGGTCGCAGCCGCGCACGACCGAGTAGGAATAGTGGTAGTAGCCGCCGCCATTGGCGCAGGAGCCCATCGAGATGACGTAGCGCGGCTCGGGCATCTGGTCGTAGACCTTGCGCAGCGCAGGCGCCATCTTGTTGGTCAGCGTGCCAGCGACGATCATCACGTCGGACTGGCGCGGCGAGGCACGCGGGGCGAAGCCGAAGCGCTCGACGTCGTAGCGCGGCATCGAGACCTGCATCATCTCGACCGCGCAGCAGGCGAGACCGAAGGTCATCCACATCAGCGAGCCGGTACGGGCCCAGGTGATGAGGTCGTCGGTCGCGGCCACGAAGAAGCCCTTGTCGGACAGCTCGGAGTTGACCTCGAGGAAAAACGGATCGTTGGCGCCAACCGGCCTGCCGGTCGACGGATCAAGGATGCCCTTGGGGGCCGGCGCGACGACCGGACCCGAGGCCGTTGCAGGGTTCAATCCCATTCCAGTGCTCCTTTCTTCCATTCATAGGCGAACCCGACCGTGAGCACGCCGAGGAACACCACCATGGACCAGAAGCCGGTCGCGCCAAGCTTGCCGAACGCCACCGCCCAGGGAAACAGGAACGCCACCTCGAGGTCGAAGATGATGAAGAGGATGGCGACCAGATAGAAGCGGACGTCGAACTTCATGCGAGCGTCGTCGAAGGCGTTGAAACCGCACTCATACGCCGACAGCTTTTCCGGGTCCGGCTGCTGGAACGCCACGATGAAGGGCGCGATCAGCAGCACGAGGCCGATGAGGCCCGCTACCCCTATAAAGACGACGAGTGGAAGATAGTTCTGCAGAATGCCGCTCATTGACGAGCCCTTTTTCCCGCAGCCTCGGGACAGCCACGGATTCGTCCAGTTTGGAATTGTTCTGAGCCTTAGCGCAGTGCACCAATGGGCGCAAGACACGCTCTTTTTAGGCCCTTTGCCGCCCCCAGAACGATAGAAATCCCGGAATCGCCCCGCGGCTGGTATGGAGCAGATCGCCAATCCCAGCAAGGGCGGCCACAGTTTTGCAGGGCAGCCGTTCGAAGATTGCGGCACACGGGCCGAGGCAACTATTTGCCGCGTGTCGTCTGCGATAATTGCCCGGTTTTCTGGGTGCGGCAGCGCACCCAAACCCAGGCAACGACCAGCACCGGGGCTCCCACCGTCACCCAGGCGACATACTGGCCGACCGTTCCCCAGAGCAGCGCAGCCAGCAGGCCGGTGATGGTCGCAGCCGCGAGCAAGATGGGTGCAGCAAAGACACGTATCCACAGGCCCGAGCGGTCAGAGGAGCCATGCATCACGACGGGACCGGGGTTCGTCTGGCGAATGCGTCGCTCCGGGCGGGCGCGCGCTTGCGCCGCCGTGCCAGCCAGAGATAGAGGCCGCTGCTGATCACAACGATCGTAAGAATGTCGAGCAGGGCCCAGATCACCTTGAGCGGCATCCCGCCATAATCGCCGAAATGCAGCGGCTGCGAGATCAGGAGCGCCTGGAGATAGACCGGCAGCGCCCGGCTGTCGGCGACCTCCCCTGTTTCGCCGTCGAGCAGGACCGGCTTGAGCAGCCGCGCCGTCAGCGCCGTGTCGCCGCGCATGAAGGCGGCGAAGTGGTGCGAGGACGTGAACGGCGTTCCCGGAAACGCGATGAAGGCAACCTCCATCCCGGGCGCCGTCTGCCTCGCACGCGCCACGACGTCGTCGAGCGAAGCCAGATGCGACGGCGGAGGCTTGCCGGCATAGGGCGCGACCATGCTGGCAAGCTCAGTGGCCTTCCACTGGTTGAGCATCAGTTCGGCCCAGGTGTTGACGACGCCGGTGAGACCAACCACCAGCGCCCAGGCCACCGTCACGACGCCGATCAGATTGTGCCAGTCGAGCCAGCGCACGCGGCGCGAGGCGTGGCCGCGAATAGTGGCAAAGCGCAGCCGACGGGTGAACGGCCAGTACAGCACCACGCCGGAGATGATGGCGATGGCGAACAGCAGGCCCATCCCGCCGAGGAACAGTTTTCCGGGCTGGCCGGCAAACATGTCGGTATGCAGCTTGAGCATGATCAGCATCGGCCCGATGCCGACCGGTCCGAGCAGCTTGGTCGACACCGCATCGAACGCGCGCACGGTCGTGTTGTCAGGCAGCCCGTCGACGGCGCTGTTGGTGAACGCGGTCACGATCCCGGGCTCGTCCTTGTCCCAGGCGATATATTGCAGCACCCGGCCGGGATCGGCGGCGAGCGCGGCGTCGGCGACGGCTTGCGTCGTCGTACGCGCCGCGCCCGCATGAGCTTCGGGCTGGGGGGCATAGCCCAGGAGCTCATCGATCTCGTGATGGAAGATCAGCGGCAGGCCGGTCAGGCAGAGCAGCAGCAGGAAGGCGGTCGAGATCAGGCTGGTCCAGGTGTGGACCACGGACCAGAGCCTGACCGTGCGCGCCTTCACGAGGCCCTCCCCTCGCCGGTGCCTACCACTTGTAGGAGACGCTGGCGGTGACGCGCCGGCGGTCGCCGTAGAAGCATGACGAGGCCGCCGCGCAGCTTGCGACGTAGATCTTGTCGGTCAGGTTGATCACGTTGATTGCCGTGCGCCAGTTCTGCCACTCGTAGTGGACCGCGAGGTCGCCGAGCACGACCGCGGGAACCTCGAGGGTGTTGGCGGCGTCCGCCCAGGAGGCGCCGACATAGCGCACGCCGCCGCCGAAGCCGAATCCCGCAAGCGGTCCATCCTTGAAGGTGTAGTCGGCCCAGCCCGAGACCAGGAGCTCAGGCGTGTTGGTCGGCGTCTTGCCGACCAGCGCCGGGTTCAGGTCCCTGCTGGTGAAGAGATGATAGGCCGTGAAGGCGCCGATGAACTTCAACTCCTTCGTCGCATTTGCGACCGCTTCGAGCTCGATGCCGCGCGAGGTCACCTCGCCGGTTTGGTTCTGCAGCGTGGTGATAACCGGATCGGTGGTCGGGACGTTCTGGCGCTTCAGATCGAACAATGAGGCGGTGAAGTAGCCGTCGAAGCCCGTCGGCGCGACCTTCACACCGATCTCAGCCTGCTGGCCGGTCTCCGGCTGGAACAGCTGGTTTTGCGCGTTGAGGCCGATGATCGGGTTGAAGCTCGTTGCGTAGGAGATATAGGGCGCGATGCCGTTGTCGAAATTGTAGATCAGGCCGGCGCGACCGCTGAACTGGCTGTCATTGTTGCTGGCGAGCGTCGCCCCCGTGTCACGGGCGGCCTGCGTCGTCTCGACCCAATCGTTGCGGCCGCTCAGCACCAGCGTGAAGTTACCGAGCTTCATCTGGTCCTGGAGGTAGGTGCCGGCCTGCTTCTGCGTGATCAGGAAGTTACGGAACGGCGGGCCTGTGAGCGGGATGTTAATGCCGTAGACCGGATTGAGCACATTGATCGGAGGAACGGTGCCGAAGTTGAAGGCCTGATAGTCGTCGATCTGATAGCCCTTCAGATCGACCCCGAACAGCATCGTGTGCCTGACAGGACCGGTGTTGAAGCGATATTCCAGCTGGTTGTCGAGATCGGCCTGGTTGGCGGTATCCTTCGCATACCAATTGTAGCGACCGAGAGAGGCCGCATTGATATTGTCCCAGCCGTTGCCGATGTAACCGCGATAGGTCAGGTCGATATGCGCAAATCGCGCATTCTGCCGGAAAGTTAGATCGTCGGTGAGATTGCGTTCGAACTGATAGCCGAGCATCTCCTGCTCGCGCGTGAACTTATCGACGCTGGGATCGCCGGCGAAGAAGCTGGTCGGGATCTTGCCGAACGGCGCGTTGGTCACCGTGCCCTGGTAAGGCAGGAAGTTGATGCCGCGGGTGTCGGTCTTCGACGCCGAAGCAAGCACCGTGAAGGTGGTGTCGGCATCCGGCTTCCAAGTGAAAGACGGCGCGATGAAGTAGTTGTTGTCGGGCGTGAAGTTGACCTGGGTCGGGCCGTTCTGCACCTGGCCGACGACGCGGTAGAACAGCTTGCCGTTTTCGGGCTGCGTCGCGACCGGGCCGCCGACATCGAAGCCGACATAGGCGTTGCCGAAATTGTTGACCCCGGTCTCGACGTAGCGGATCGGCTCCGTCGGCGGCATCTTGCTGATGACGTTGACGATGCCGCTCGGGCTCGATCCGCCGTAAAGCACTGCCGACGGACCGCGCAGCACCTCCACGCGCTCCATGTTGAACGGCGGAATCCGCCAGCTCGCATACGCCGTGTAGAACAGCTGCATGCCGTCGAGGAACAGTCCGATGTCGTCGGACTTGAAGCCACGGATCAGCCACCAGTCGTTGCGGGTGTCCGCACCAAAGGTCCCGGCGCGCACGCCCGCGGTGTAGCGCAGGACCTCGTCGAGCTTGTTAGGCTTCTGGTCGCGGATCTGCTCGGCGCCGATCACAGAGACCGACTGCGGCGTCTGCATGATCGGCGTGTTGGTCTTGGTGCCGGACGAGCTGCGGGTGGCAACGTAGCCGTTCACCGGTCCGCGCGGCGTTTCGACGAAGCCGACATTGCGTTGCTGAAGCGGTCTGCGGCTGGCGGCGGTCTGCGGCGACGGCCGCGCCGCGCGGCGCACGGCGGCAGCGGGCGCGCGGCGGCGCGTTTCCGGCGCGTTGACGGTGACCGACGGCAGGTTTTGCGCACCGCCTTGCGCCGAGGACTGCGCAAGCGATGCCTGCGGTACAACTGCGAAAGCAGACGCGGTCGCCAAGACGACCGACCGCAGCATACGAAGACTGTTCAACGCGCACCCCAACATGTCTGTTTGCTTGCGTCATGCCGTCGTTCCCCCAACGGCAGGCGCTTGCAGTGACGCTTAGGTGAGCGCGCGCGAATTCCCTAATTGAAAACCTCTTAGAAGGGTTCTTAGAAATGATCCAACATTCCCGGAGATTTCCGAGAGATCAGCGTGAAACTTTCTCGGCTTCGAGCATCTTCTCGGCTGTCGCCGTGAGACGGTCGATCTGCGCCAGCAGCGTCTCGAACTCGTCCTTGCTCAACTGTTCCAGCAATTGCCGATTGCGCTCCTGCGCGCCTTCGACGATCGCATCATGCGCGGCGAGCCCTGCCGCGGTCAGCGCGACCAGCACCTCGCGGCTGTCCTTCGGGTTCGCCGACTTCGCGATCAGCTTGCGCGAGACGAGTTCCGCGAGCGCGCGGCTGATCTGGCCCTTGTCCTGGCCGACGGCTTCGGCGAGCCGCGCCACGCTCATCGGCGGACGGCGACCGAGCGAGGCGACGAGACCGAACTCGACCGAGGACAGTCCGGCGAGGCGCTTGTAGCGCAGGATCGCGCCGCGCTTGAGCAAATTGGCGAGCACCATCAGCCGTGACGACAGCATCACGGTGATCGGCGCCGGCGAGTGGCTTTCGTCCGCATCGGGCGACGCGTGCCCGTCCCTGCTCGATGTCTGGCTCATGATCCACCTCTGCCAAGAAAGCCGGGGCGTGCCAAGCGCTGGTAGCGCAACCTCCCCAACCTGATTCCAAATGCGATTAAGAGGCATTCTCGAATATCGTTGATATTGTCATCGAATTATTTTTCACTGGGTCAACGCATCAAAACGACCCGGCCACCCAAGGCCAGCGGCGGGAGGAACAGCATGACGATCACCCAGCGGGATCGCGATCTCGGCACCGCCTATGCGATGAAGCCGGCGCACACGCGCACCGAGCTCACCTCGGTCGCGCGCGGCGCGCCGATGGGCGAGCTGCTGCGCCGCTACTGGCATCCGGTCGGGCTGGTCAGCGATGCCACCGACACGCCGAAAAAGGTCCGCGCGCTCGGCGAGGATCTGGTGCTGTTCCGCGACAAGCACGGCCGCGTCGGCCTGTTGCACGCGCGCTGCTGCCATCGCGGCACCACGCTCTATTACGGCAAGGTCGAGGAAGACGGCATCCGCTGCTGCTATCACGGCTGGAAGTTCGACGCCGAAGGCCGCTGTCTCGAGCAGCCCTGCGAGCCCGACGGCGGCCAGTTCAAGGACAAGGTCCGCCAGCCCTGGTACCCGGTCGAGGAGCGCTACGGGCTGATCTTTGCCTATATGGGCCCGGCCGAGAAACGCCCGGTGCTGCCGGCTTACGAATGCCTGGAAAACATGGACGAAGGCGAGTTCGTAGAGGCCGACGATTCCTCGATCGGCGGCGGCGGCCCCGCGATCATCCCCTGCAACTGGCTCCAGCATTTCGAGAACGTGGTCGATCCCTATCACGTGCCGGTGCTGCACGGCTCGTTCTCGGGGCCGCAATTCACCAACATGATGGCCTCGATGCCGGAGGTGAAGTTCGACAAGACGCCGCGCGGCATCGCCGTGCGCTCGATCCGCAAGCAGGACGACGGCAAGGTGTTTTACCGCGTCACCGAAGCCGCCCTCCCCACGCTACGTGTCGTGCCGAACCCGCGCGTGGCGCAATTCGCCCGCGTCGAGTCGATCGGCTGGACGCTGCCGATCGACGACACCTCGTTCCGCATCTACGTCGCCGGCCGCGTCAAGACTTCCGGCGACATCGGCCGCATGCGCTCAAAGTTCAACGGCAAATTCTGGTGGGACATGACGGAAGCCGAGCACCAGCAATTCCCCGGCGATTACGACGCCCAGGTCGGCCAGGGCCCGCAGACCATCCACTCCGAGGAGCATTTCGGCCAGAGCGACCGCGGCATCCTGATGATCCGGCGCATGCTGAGCGAGCAACTGGAGGCGATGGACGCAGGGCGCGATCCGATCGGCGTGTCGTTCGCAAGTGCTGCGCCGGTCGAATTCGAAGCGGGGAATTACATCCGCGAAGGCTGAGTTTTTGGCGCGTTTTCTTCACGCGAACCGGTATCCACTTCGCTCGAAAACGCTCTCGACCAGCCCCACGAAGGGCTGGACCGGCAACGATAACAAAGACAAATTGGGGGGATGCGATGGTCGATGTGACGTCACAGATGTCGGTGCAGACGACTGCGGCGGCAAAGCCCCCGGCGCGACGCTATTACGTGCTGGGCCTGCTCACCATCATCTATGCGCTGAACTTCCTCGACCGCACGATCTTCAACGTCCTGATCGAGCCGATCAAGAAGGAGTTTCAGCTCAGCGATACCATGATGGGCCTGCTCGCGGGCTTCGGCTTCGCGCTGTTCTATTCCCTGCTCGGCATTCCCATCGCGCGCGTCGCCGACCGGCTCAACCGGCGCAACATCGTCGCGGTGGCCTTTGCGTTCTGGAGTGCGATGACGGCACTGTGCGGGGCAGCCTCGAGCGTGACCTCGCTGGCGCTGGCGCGCATCGGCGTCGGCATCGGCATCGGCGAATCCGCCGGCTCGCCCGCCTCGCAATCGATCGTCGCCGATCTCTTCACCAAGAACGAGCGCCCGCGCGCGCTCGGCATCTACGCCATCGGCACCTATCTCGGCGTCTTCCTCGGCTATTTCATCGGCGGCTACGTCAACCAGCACTATGGCTGGCGGATGGCGTTCTACGTCGCCGGCCTGCCGGGCATCCTGCTCGCATTGATCCTGTGGCTGACGATCTCCGAGCCGAAGCGCGGCGCGATGCAGGAGAGTTTCGTGCCCGAGCCGCTCGGGCCGACACTGCGCTTCCTGGCCTCGCAGCAGAGCTTCATCATCGTGCTGATCGGCTTCTGCCTCACCACCTACACGAATTACGCAACGGCGGCCTGGATCCCGCCGTTCCTGGCCCGCGTGCACCATCTGTCGAGCGCCGAGATCGGCACCTATGCCGGCACCTTCAAGGGGCTCGCCGGCATGGCCGGCACCCTGCTCGGCGGCTTCGTGGTGGCGCAGATCAGCCGCCGCGACGACCGCTGGAAGCTGTGGGCGCCGGCGATCACCTCGGGGCTGGCCGGCCCGGTGTTCGCGCTGTGCATGCTGACGCAGGATTTTTCGATGATGGTCGCCATGCTGGCGCTGACCTCGTTCCTGGTCGGCTTCCATCTCGGACCGATCTTCGCGATCGCGCAGACGGTGGCCAAGCCGAGCATGCGGGCGCTCGCCTCCGCCCTGATCGCGCTGACCGCCACCTGCTTCGGCCAGGGCGTCGGCCCGCTTGCCGTCGGCATGGTCAACGACGCCCTCAAGGGCAGCTATGGCGCGGACGCCGTGCGCTATTCCCTGCTCTCGGCGGCGGTCACGACCACACTGGGCGCCCTGCTGTTCGTCTGGGCGGCCCGCACGATCCGGGGCGATATCGGCCGGGCGGCGGCCTGAGACCCCGTTCCGGCCGCCAGCCCGGCGAAACCGAGCGGGCGTATTAATGAAACCATTTTGCGGAACCCGCGAAACCATCCGGAAACAGATCGTCCTTAAGACATGAGCCCATAGACGGCGGCTAAGCCCGTCGGGAGGCTCATATGAACCACTCAATTCACTCGGCTGATCGTGGCACCCACCTGAAGATCGTGGTGGTGGCGCTGGTTGCTGGTATTCTGGTCGCCGGCTTCGGGATCGCAGCCCGCACCAATGCCGATTACAGTCAGACCGCCCAATCCGCCCACGTGATCAAGGCCGGCAAGCCGGTCGCCGTGACCAGCGCGGGCACGTCGGAGATTCGCTGACACGCCCTGTTTCGGGCTGACCGAGGCCGCCGCCTGGCGGCCTTCTTCGTTTTCCAGAGCAATGCTTAGCCGATGCGTCCTGACAAAGCGCAACGTCCTTGACTTCACCAAGCCCCGCCTTTAAGTCCCCCCTCGTTCCGCGCGCTTTCAGCGAACCACGCGGGAGTAGCTCAGTTGGTTAGAGCGCCGGCCTGTCACGCCGGAGGTCGCGGGTTCGAGCCCCGTCTCTCGCGCCATTTTGGCAATCCCTTCATAGTCTTAGCCCGAACTTCTCGATGCCTTTCGCGGCATTGCCGGCGTCTGCCGGGAACTCGTGGCATAGTCAGCCCGCGCCCGAATCGTCTACGCCTCCCAGGAGTTAGAGGGATCCCCACGATTGACCGGCTTTTCCGGGGCTTCCCTGTCATTGAGGAGGCCAGACATGGCTAAGAAGGATTCGGCTAAGAAGGATTCGGCCAAGAAGGATTCGGCGAAGAAGGCAGCCGCTCCCGCCACCATCACGCTCAAGCACCTCGCCGCTGACATCGCGGAGAGCCAGGACCTCTCGAAAAAGCACGCCGAGGCCGTCCTGACCGACATGGTCGATCTGATCGCCAAGCACCTCAAGAAGGGCGACCGCGTCCGCATCGTCGGGCTCGGCATCCTCCAAGTCCGCAAGCGCGCCGCCCGCACCGGCCGCAACCCCACCACCGGCGAGGCGATCCACATCAAGGCCAGCAAGAAGGTCGCCTTCCGCCCGGTCAAGGAGCTCAAGGAAGCGATCTAGGAGCTACGTTTCGTTAAGCCTGATCCGCTTCGTTCCGGCCGCATCACGGCCCGCTTTTCTGATATACCGCCTGCTCCCCAAAAGACCCGGCGGTTTGACCAGAAATGTCCTCCCTCTCCTTTTCGCACACCGTGACCGAACGCTTCCTGCGCTACGTCACCATCGACACCCAGTCCGATCCGGAATCCCCAGCCTCGCCCTCGACCGAGAAGCAGAAAGATCTCGGCCGCGTGCTCGCCGCCGAGCTGAAGGCCATGGGCGTCGCCGACGCGCATCTCGACGACTTCGGCTACGTCTACGGAACGATCCCGGCCAACACGACCAAGAAGGTGCCGGTGATCTGCTTCTGCTCGCACATGGACACCTCGCCCGACGTGACCGGCAAGGACGTCAAGCCGCAGCTGGTGAAGGACTATCGCGGCGGCGATATCACGCTGCCGGGCGATACCAGCCAGGTGATCCGCTTCGCTGAACATCCCGCGCTGAAGAACCAGATCGGCAACGACATCATCACCACCGACGGCACCACGCTGCTCGGCGCCGACAACAAGGCCGGCGTCGCCGAGATCATGGATGCCGCGCATTTCTTCATCAACAACCCCGATGTGAAGCACGGCACCATCAAGATCCTGTTCACGCCGGACGAGGAGATCGGCCGCGGCGTCGACAATGTCGACCTGAAGAAGCTCGACGCCGATTTCGGCTACACCATGGACGGCGAGAGCGCCGGCAGCGTCGAGGACGAGACCTTCTCGGCCGACGGCGCCACCATCACCATCAACGGCGTCAGCGCCCATCCAGGCTACGCCAAGGGCAAGATGGAGCACGCGATCAAGATCGCAGCCGCCATCGTCGAGCGGCTGCCCAAGGAAGGCTGCTCGCCCGAGACGACGTCAGGCAAGCAGGGCTTCCTGCATCCGATCGGCATCGACGGCGCGCTGGAGCAGGCGACGCTCTCCTTCATCGTGCGCGACTTCACCGAGGAAGGGCTGAAGGAGAAGGAAGTCCTGCTCGAGAACATCGTCAAGGACGTGATGAAGGACTATCCGCGCTCGACCTACAAGTTCGAGGTCAGGGAGCAGTACCGCAACATGAAGCAGGTGATCGACCGTCACCCGCAGATCCTCGAATACGCCATCGAGGCGATCCGCCGCGCCGGCCTGCGCCCGATGCGCACCGCGATCCGCGGCGGCACCGACGGCTCGCGCCTGTCCTTCATGGGCCTGCCCTGCCCCAACATCTTCGCCGGCGAGCACGCGTTTCATTCGCGGCTCGAATGGGTCAGCCGGCAGGACATGGAAAAGGCGGTGCAGACGATCGTGCATCTCGCGATGATCTGGGAGGAGAAGGCGTAGGAACGCCGCACCTCCCGGCAGCAGCGCAAATAATTCCGAGCCCTGCGGAACGATCCAGTGCGGTGCGCGTTAGCGCCTCAAGTCCCAAGGATGAGAATGTGAGCACATAAGGCCTCAGCCGGTCAGCCCCGGGCTGGGGCCTTTCCGCGTCTGGATCGCCCCCCTCAGGCAGTCACGGCAGCTTGCCCGCCGCGATACTCTGCCCATGCCTGCCGCAAAATTTGCAGCGACGAGGTCAGGAAGATTCCAGCCATTACCGCGGCGACAGCCAGATCGGGCCATGCCGTCGCGGTTCCGAATACGCCGATGGCGGCGACCATCACGATGACGTTGCCGATGGCGTCATTGCGCGAGCAGAGCCAAACCGAGCGCACGTTGGCGTCGCCGTCCTTGTAGCGCGCGAGCAGGAGAACCGAGGTCAGGTTCGCCGCCAGCGCGGCCAGGCTCATAGCTCCCATCAGCTCCGCACGCGGGAGCCCCAGGACCAGGGTCTGATAGAGCGTTGACCCGAACACCCAGGCGGCCATGGCACTGAGCGACAACCCCTTGAACAACGCGGCGGTGGCACGCGTCTTGATGCTCGCGCCGATCACCGAAAGACTCAGGCCGTAGGTGACCGTATCGGCGAGGAAGTCGAGAGCGTCGGCCTTGAGAGCCTGGGAGCCGGCCAAATGGCCCGCCGTCATTTCACTCACGAACATCGTGGCGTTGATGACGATGACCGTCCACAGCACGCGCTTGTATCGCGGATCGAGCCCGTCGAAGACCGGAACGCCCGCCGAGCAGCAGTCGGCGCAGCCTGACGCGGCGACTTCCTCCACACGGGGTTTGGCGGCTTCCCCACAGCACGCATCGTGCGAGCAGCAAGACTCTTCCGGCATTCCGAGCTCCCTCTCGTCGTTTCCATCTTACCATGGGACCGTAACGATGGCGATGAACGGACGTCGCTGCTTGCAATCGCATGGATACATGCGGGTGCGACGTTCAGTTCCCCACACGTAACATTGTTGCGGGTCGACACTGTTCCGGTCGCCATGCTACGAACCCGGACGTAACCAGAGTGACTTCGTGACTGCGATCCGCCGCCCGATCAGATTGTTTCGCCTGCGCAACTGGCGCGGGCTGTTGGCTGCGTGTCTCGCAATCAGCTACCTGCTGTCGGGCGTGTTGCATACGTGCCAATGCCTGGACGTGACCAATCCGTTCGGCCAGCTGGAAATCGCTGCGTCGCCGGGACCCGATTCCGGAGACACGGATAACAAGACGCTGGCAGCCCATCACTGTCATGGCTGTTTCTCGGTGGTCTTCGCGCAACTGCTGCTACCTGACGCAATGTCGGAGTTGGTGGCCGCGTCAAATCCGCCTCGCCTGACGGTGCTTGCAGGCGTCGTGCCTGACACCGACTCTCCGCCCCCCAAACATCTGACCTGAACTGATCAGCCGGGCGCCCGTGCGCCTACGATGCTATTGTTCACAGGTCACCTTTATGTCTTGCAGACGGACTGCCGCGCGCCTTGCCTGCGCGATGGCGATTTTCGTCAGCCCCTGGCTGACGCAGCACGCGCACGCCCAGACCCTGTCCATGCGCGCCGCGCTGTCGCGCGCGCTGGCCGCGAGCCCGCGGCTCACCGCGGCGGAGCGCGACGTCGGCATCGCCACCGGCCAGCGCATCCAGGCGGGCGCGCTGCTCAACCCGGAGCTGTCCTATGAACAGGACAATTCGTTCGGCTCCGGCATCTATCGCGGCACGAGATCGGCCGAGACCACGCTCCAGATCAGCCAGGCCTTCGAGCTGTTCGGCAAGCGTGATGCGCGGATCGCCGCGGGCGCCGCCGGCATCGAGGTGGCCGCGATCCAGCGCAAGGCCGTCAGGCTGGAGGTGCTGTCGGAGACTGCGATCGCCTTCCTCAGCGTGCTCGGCGCGCAGCGGCGCATCCAGATCCTCGACGAGCAGATCGCCGCGATCGACCGCCTGACGCCGCTGCTGCGCCGCCGCGTCGAGGCCGGCGCCTCCTCGCCGGCAGAGACCGGCCGCGCCGAGGTCGCGTCCGCCCTGGTGAAGGCCGACCGCGAACGCTTCAAGGCAACGCTGGCGAGCGCCCGGCGCGAGCTTGCGGTGCTGATGGGGGATCCCGCGGCAAAATTCGGCGAGGTCTCCGGCCGGTTCGACACCACGGGAAAGACGCCGACGTTCCAGTCGGTGGTCGCCGCCATCGATGCCAATCCGCAGCTGGTGCGCTGGACGGCAGTGTATGCCCAGCGCAATGCCGAGCTGTTGATGGCGCGCTTAAGGCCCTATCCCGACGTGCGGATCGCGGCGGGATGGCGCCATTTCAACGAGACCAATGACGACGCGGTGCGCCTCACCGTCTCGGTGCCGATTCCCGTGTTCGACCAGAACCAGGGCAATATCCTCTCGGCGCAGGAAAGCCTCGCCAAGACCAGGGCCGAGCGCGAGGCCAACCGCAACACGCTGATCGTGATCGCCGGCCGCGCCTACGACTCGCTCCAGGGCTCGCTGCGCGAGCTCGCGGTGCTGCGCGAGACCGCCATCCCCAAGGCCACCGAGGCCTCGGAGGCGATCGCGCAAGGCTACGGCCAGGGCCGCTTCACCCTGCTCGAAGTGCTCGACGCCCAGGCGAGCGTCACCCAGGCGCGGCTGCGCGAGCAGGAGGCGCTGCAGAACTTCCATGTCGGCGTTGCGACCATCGAAGGCCTCGTCGGCAATCCCTTTGCGCTGGCCCGGGAGAGCGCGCGATGAAGACATCCTCCACCATTCTCGTCGCCATCGTGGCCGCAGCACTCGGCGCTTACGGCTATTCCCTGCTCGCCCCTGCCGGGGTCACGCGCACCGAGCATGCCGAGCATTCCGAACAGAAGAAGCCGAACGACCATGTCGAGCAGGACGAGCACGGCGCCGACCGCATCCGCATCTCAGACGTCAAGCTGGCGGCGGCCGGTGTCACGCTGGCGGAGGCCGGGAGCGCGACGCTGACCGATACGCTGTCCTTCAACGGCATCTTGCGCGCCAACCAGGAAGCCGTCGTGCAGGTGACGCCGCGCTTTCCGGGGGTCGCCAAATCGATCCAGAAGCGCATTGGCGACAGGGTCGGCAAGGACGATCTGCTCGCCGCGATCGAGAGCAACCAGAGCCTCACCGTCTACGAGCTGAAGGCGCCGATCGCCGGCACCATCATCGAGCGGCAGATCTCGCTCGGCGAATACGCCTCCGAGCAGAAGCCGGCCTTTGTGGTCGCCGACCTCTCGACGATCTGGGTCGACCTGTCGATCTACCGGCAAGACCTCCGGCGCGTCCGCCTCAACGACGAGGTGCTGATCGATCCCGACGACGGCCGCGGCGAGATCAAGGGCACGATCTCCTACATGGCGCCGATCGGCAGTAGCGAGACCCAGACCGCGCTCGCCCGCGTGGTGCTGCCAAATCCGGACGGGCGCCTGCGTCCTGGCCTGTTCGTCACGGCGCGGCTTGTGCTCGCAAAACGCAACGTCGCCGTGGCGGTACGCACAGGGGCGATTCAGATGCTGGAGAACAAGACGGTCGTATTCGTCCGCGAAGACGACGACAAGATCGAAGCCCGCCCCGTGGAAACAGGCGATTCCGATTCGAAATTCGTGGAGATCCGTGCAGGCCTATCGGCCGGCGAACGCTACGTCGCCGAGAACAGCTTCGTTGTGAAAGCCGAGATGGGGAAGGGAGAGGCCGACCATGATTGACGCCCTCCTCGCCCTCGCCATCCGCCAGCGCTGGCTGGTCGTCCTCATCGCGCTCGCGGTCGGCGCCTTCGGCGCCTGGAACTTCACGCGTCTGCCGATCGATGCCGTGCCTGATGTCACCAACGTCCAGGTCCAGATCAACACCCGTGCGCCCGGCCTATCGCCGCTCGAATCCGAGCAGCGGATCACCTTTCCGATCGAGACCGCGATGGGTGGCCTGCCCAAGCTCGAATATACCCGGTCGATCTCGCGGTACGGTCTCAGCCAGGTCACCGTCGTGTTCCAGGACGGCACCGATATCTATTTCGCACGCCAGCTCGTCAACGAGCGCATCCAGCAGGCACGCGACCAGTTGCCGGCCGGCGTCGAAGTTGCGATGGGGCCGATCTCGACCGGCCTCGGCGAGATCTACGTCTACTCGGTGGAAGCGAAGCCGGGCGCGAAATCGCCGACCGGCCTCGAATTCACGCCGACGGAATTGCGTACCATCCAGGACTGGATCATCAAGCCGCAATTGCGCACCATCCCCGGCGTGATCGAGGTCAACTCGATCGGCGGTTACGAGCGGCAATTCCACGTGCTGCCGATCCCCGCCCGTCTGATGGCCTACAAGCTCGGTTTCCGCGACATCATGACGGCGCTGACCGCCAACAACGCCAATGTCGGCGCCGGCTATATCGAGCGCAACGGCGAGCAATATCTCGTCCGAGCGCCCGGCCAGGTCGCCAATATCGACGACATCAAAGACATCGTGATCGGCTCGCGTGGCGGGGTGCCGGTACGTATCCGTGACGTCGCCGACGTGCAGGAAGGGCACGAGCTCCGCATGGGCGCGGCGTCAGCCAACGGCAAGGAGACCGTGCTCGGCACCACCATGCTGCTGATCGGCGAGAACAGCCGCACCGTAGCCCAGCGGGTGGCGGCTCGACTCAACGAGATCGCAAAATCGCTGCCTGAGGGCGTGATCGCACACGCGGTTTACGACCGCACGCATCTGGTGGAAGCCACCATCGAGACCGTCGAGAAGAACCTCGTCGAGGGCGCGGCGCTGGTGATTGCAGTGCTGTTCCTGATCCTCGGCAACATCCGCGCCGCCCTGATCACCACCTTCGTCATTCCCCTCTCTATGCTGTTTACGATATCGGGCATGGTCGAAAGCAGGGTCAGCGCCAATTTGATGAGCCTGGGCGCGATCGATTTCGGCATCATCGTCGACGGCGCAGTCATCATCGTCGAAAACTGTTTGCGGCTGCTCGCCGTCGAGCAGAGCCGGCGCGGACGGCTGCTGTCGCTGGAGGAACGGCTGGAGACGATTCACGCGGGCGCGCGCGAGGTCATCAAACCGAGCCTGTTCGGCACGTTGATCATCGCGGTCGTCTATCTCCCAGTCGTCACCCTGACGGGCACCGAGGGCAAGATGTTCACGCCGATGGCGCTGACCGTGCTGATGGCGCTCGCGGGCGCGGCGCTGCTGTCGGTCACGTTCGTCCCGGCTGCGGTGGCGATCTTCGTCACCGGCAAGGTCTCGGAGAAGGAAAACATCTTTATGCGGGCGGCAAAGCGGTTCTATTTGCCGCTGCTCGAGCGTGCCATCCGCTACCGCGGCACCGTCGCGTTCGGTGCCGTCCTGATCGTCGCCGGCAGCATCTTCGCCGCGACGCGCATGGGTGGCGAGTTCATCCCGAGCCTGGACGAAGGCGACATTACCATCGAGACCATCCGAATTCCCGGCACCAGCCTGACCCAAAGCGCCGACATGCAGATTCGGCTGGAGAAGGCGGTCAAGCAGGTTCCAGAGGTGGCGACGGTCTTCTCCAAGATGGGCACCGCCGAAATCGCCAACGATCCGATGCCGCCGAATGTCGCCGACACCTTCGTGACGCTGAAGCCGCGTGAGGAATGGCCCGATCCCGCCAAGCCGAAGAACGAGGTGATCGAGGACATCGAGCGCACCGCCAACACCCTGCCCGGCACGGCCTATGCGATGACCCAACCGATCCAGATGCGCTTCAACGAGCTGATCGCCGGTATCCGCAGCGATGTCGGCGTCAAGATCTTCGGCGACGATCTCGACGTGCTGGCCGGCATCGCCCAGCAGGTCAACGGCGTGGTCCGCGGCATCGAGGGTGCCGCCGACGTGAAGACCGAGCAGGTCGCAGGCCTGCCGATCCTCACCGTCAAGCTCGACCGCCAGGCGTTGTCGCGTTACGGACTCAGTCTCAGCGAGGTGCAGAACCTGGTCGAGATCGCGATCGGCGGCAAGCCGGTCGGAAAGCTGTTCGAGGGCGATCGCCGCTTCGACATCGTGGTACGGCTGCCGGAAAACCTGCGGGCCAACCCCGATACGATCAAATCGCTGCCGATCCCGCTGCCGCCGGGCGACGATGTCCCCGCCGTCACCAAGACCGCCTGGCCGGGTGCATCGGGTTCGACGCCCCGCTACGTGCCCCTGTCCTCGGTTGCGACGATCGAGATCGCGCCCGGCCCCAACCAGATCAGCCGCGAGAACGGCAAGCGCCGCGTGGTGGTGATGGCCAACGTTCGCGGGCGCGACCTGCGCTCCTTCGTCGCCGAGGCCCAAGAGGCGGTGGCCGAGAAGGTCAAGCTGCCGCCCGGCTACTGGATCGGCTGGGGCGGACAGTTCGAGCAGCTGGTCTCCGCCACTAAGCGGCTGACCATCGTGGTGCCGGTGGCGCTGCTGCTGGTGTTCCTGCTGTTGTTCATGGGCATGGGATCGGCGGCGGATGCGGCGCTGGTGTTCTCCGGCGTGCCGCTGGCGCTGACCGGCGGGGTCGCCGCGCTGTTGCTGCGCGGTATTCCGCTGTCGATCAGCGCCGGTGTCGGCTTCATCGCATTGTCGGGCGTGGCTGTTCTCAACGGCCTCGTCATCATCGCCTTCATCGAGCGGCTGCGCGGCGAGGGGCGCCCCGTGGTCGACGCCGTACGCGAAGGTGCGCTGACGCGGCTGCGCCCGGTGCTGATGACCGCGCTGGTCGCCTCCCTCGGCTTCGTGCCGATGGCGCTCGCCACCGGCGCCGGTGCCGAGGTGCAGCGTCCGCTGGCGACCGTGGTGATCGGCGGCATCATCTCCTCGACCGTGCTGACGCTGCTGGTGCTGCCGGCGCTCTACGTGCTGTTCCGGCGTGACGCGGCAACCGAAACGCCTACAATGGCGCCTGATTTGGCGGCGTCCGGGGAGCGCTAGATTTGGGCAGCCACGACCATCACGGTCATCACCACCATGATCATGCCGGCCACGGGCATGATCACGGGCATGACCACGGTTCTGGCCACGCGCATGTCCATGCGCCCGCCAATTTCGGCACGGCGTTCGCGATCGGCATTTCGCTCAACACCGCGCTGGTCGTGGCGGAGGCGATCTACGGCTATATCGGCAACTCCACCGCCCTGCTCGCCGATGCCGGCCATAACCTCAGCGATGTGCTCGGCTTGGTCGTGGCCTGGTGCGCGTCGATCGCGGCAAGGCGCGCGCCGAGCGGCCGCTTCACCTATGGCTTTCGTGCCTCCACCATCCTGGCGGCGCTGGCAAATGCAGTGTTCCTGCTGGTCGCGACCGGCGCGATCGGCTGGGAGGCGATCTTGCGGCTGCGCGAGCCGGAGCCGGTCGCAGGCGTCACCGTGATGGTGGTCGCCGGTATCGGCATCCTCATCAACGGTTTTACGGCTATGCTGTTCGCGCGCGGACGCAAGGACGACATCAACATCGAGGGCGCGTACCTGCACATGGCGGCCGACGCCGCGGTCTCGCTCGGCGTCGTGGTCTCGGCGGCGCTGATCATCTGGACCGGCTGGCTCTGGCTCGATCCCGTCACCAGCCTCGTTATCTGCACCACCATCCTCTGGAGCACCACCAGCCTGCTGCGGGGCTCCATCGACATGTCGATGGCGGCCGCGCCGAAGGGCACCGACATCGCCGCGATCAAGATCTTTCTGCTGGAGCGGCCCGGCGTCTCGGGAATCCATGATCTCCACGTCTGGCCGATCTCGACCACCGAGACGGCGCTGACCTGCCATCTCGTGATGCCTACGGGCGCCGGCGATGCATTCCTGATGGAGACGGCGCAGATGCTGAGGGCGTCCTTCCGCATCGGCCACACCACGCTCCAGATCGAGACGCATCCCGACAATGGCTGCGCGCTGGCGCCGGATGATGTGGTTTAGGCGCTGCGTGGTGGCAACTCCAATCTCCGCTGTCGTCCCGGACAAGCGCAGCGCAGATCCGGGACCCATAACCACAGGGAATCGTTTGGCGAAGGCCCGGAGTTACCGGCTTCGCGCCGCAACTTCTCCCTGTGGTTATGGGTCCCCGCGTTCGCGGGGACGACACCGAGTGTGTGGCAGCGACCTTCGCCACAGCATTGAGTAGCAAACCCTACGCCGCCTTCGCCGTGACGATCCAGATCGCACCCTGCAGCGCTACGCTTTGTCCCTTCATGAACGGCGCGAGCATCTCGCGGATCGAGGCTTTTGCCGCTGCATACGTCTCCGGCGGATGGCCCTGCAGCGCGCGGCTGGCCGGGCCGATCTGGAGCGAGCCCTCGACCGCGGCATCGAGGCCACCGCCGATGGCGACATCCATCGCGAGATTGTGCGGCTCCATCGCCACGTCCACGAAGCCCGCCCCCTTCAGGATGCGCATCACGCGCTCTTCCGATGAGAAGGCGAACGGGCCCGGCTCTTCCGGCCCGACCGGCGGCATCTTCGGGACATGTTTGTAGACCGCCATCAGCGGCGCCATCATCCACGGATTTTCCTTCGGCTCGCGCCAGCAGGCGAAGGCGAGCCGTCCGGTCGGCTTCAGCGCGCGGCGGAGGTTGGTGAAGGACGCAATGGGATCGGCGAAGAACATCACGCCGAAGCGCGAGGCGAGCAGGTCAAAGCTCGCCGGCTCGAACGGATGGACGGTCGCATCCGCCAGCACGAAATCGAGCGGCAGGCCTTTTGGCGCAAACGCGCGCGCCTGCGCCAGCATCGGGTCGGAGACGTCGAGGCCAAGCGCGAAGCCATCAGGCGCCACAGCCTTCGCGAACGCGAATGTCGTCGCGCCGGAGCCGCAGCCGACATCGAGCACGCGCTCGCCCGGCTTCGGCCTGGCGCGATCGATCAGCACGTCGGCGATGGGTCCGAGCAGGCTCTCCTGGGCAGCGTGCCGATCGGCCCAGCGCTGCCCGCTCGGACCGTTCCAATAGGCGATCTGGTCGGCATTCTCTGCGTGTCCGCTTGGCTGTTCCATGGATCCCCTCCGGCAGCTTGGTCGAAAGACCCCGATGCCGAAAAGCAAGGACGCCGTCAACTGAGGCGGCCTGTTCGGTCCACCTGTCAGCGAGACGTTCTTGCGTTCACGCCGCACAGCACGGCGTCAGAGATTGACGGACGCTGAGGTCTTCAACTACCGACCTGCGCTACGCCGGATCATTCAGCCGCGAGCGAAACTCCGGTTCGCTTGGCGAGGACACGGCGAAAGTCGGCTGCCAGCTCGTCGTAATAGTTGGCAAGCTCCTCGTAGAAGGCCCGACCGGCCTCATCAGGAGCTTCTTGAGCCGCTTTCATGCAGTGGGCGGCTTTCGACTCGTACCTTTCCAGCTTGATGCGAAGATCACTCATCACGGCGATACTCCACGCTGCCACAGGGAGCCGTAACCGTGGTTCGGATGGCGATCAAAAAGATGACCGAAAAAGGGCAATTTTGGACCCTTATTTTGGACCCTTGGAGGGCGGCTCGTGGGCGTCCGATGCCAGGCGCAACGAGGCAGGACAGCCGCCAGCGGCCAAATCGGCGCGCCGTCAGCCGGAACTACCAAATTGGAATGATCGAGCCGCGGCGGCTCATGCGTCGCGCTTCGCGCAAACACGCCCGGCAACAATGTCGGTAGATGAGGTCCAGCAGAGCACACATTGGCCACCCCTCCATCGTGAATTGCGGTGGACATTGGCCGACTCGCGGGCGGACGCCTGTGACAATCATCACAAAGGCGGTCTTGCTCGAGCTCTGTTTGCTATGCGTTCGGGTCTTGCTCGAACACCCGCGGGAGGGCTAAAGAGGCGCCTTGGGGGGCGGTTAGCTCAGCTGGTTAGAGCATCTCGTTTACACCGAGAGGGTCCGCGGTTCGAATCCGTGACCGCCCACCAGCCTGCGCTCGCGCGGCGACGCAGGCTGCCACGCCGAATCCCAACGGGCGAAGGCGGGCTTTTTGCGGCGAGCTTCGGCTTGGCAAGCCAGCCTAATCCCCCGGCCTCCCCGGCAGCAGCGGCACCGCGTCGATCCACACCGCCGCCGACTGGCACCAGATCTGCCTCGCGGGCCGTAATTTGTCGCGCTGGCGGATTGAGCCCCAGCGGATGCCCCAATCGTCGGCCTGGTCGCCCTCGCCGCTGGTGAACAACGGGGAACCGCAGTCGCCGCAGAAGTGCTGGAAGCGCATCCGGCCGTTGTCGCCGCGCTTGCCGTAGACCTTTGGCGTGCCGGTGGTCAGCCTGACGTCGGCGTTGCTACAGAGCGCGGTCACCCGGAACGGCGATCCCGTCAGGGTCTGGCAGTCGCGGCAATGGCAGACCGACACCGTCTCGGGGTCGATCTCGGCCTCAAAGGTGATCTGCCCGCAATGGCACTGCCCGTCGATCCTCATCGCCCTGATCCCTACCCCCAAAACAAAAACGGCGCCCGAAGGCGCCGTTTTATCATCTTTCGCTGAACCTTAGTGAGCGGTCAGTCCGCCGGCGGCCTCGTCGCCGTCCGGCTTCACCGTGACCTTGGTGTCCTCTTCCCAGACGATCGGCACCGGCTTCTTCACCAAGGCCTTGGCGACGACGTCGTCCAGACGCGACACCGGGATGATCTCCATGCCGCCCTTGATCGCATCGGAAATCTCCGTGAGATCCTTGGCGTTGTCCTCGGGGATCAGCACTGTCTTGATGCCGCCGCGGGCAGCGGCCAGCAGCTTCTCCTTCAGCCCGCCGATCGGCAACACACGGCCGCGCAGCGTGATCTCGCCGGTCATCGCAACATCGTGGCGGACCGGAATGCCGGTCATGACCGAGATGATCGCGGTGGCCATCGCCACGCCCGCCGACGGACCGTCCTTCGGCGTCGCGCCTTCCGGCACGTGCACGTGGATGTCGCGCCGGTCGAACAGCGGCGGCTCGATGCCGTAGACGATCGCACGCGAGCGCACATAGGACGCCGCCGCCGAGATCGACTCCTTCATCACGTCGCGCAGATTGCCCGTGACCGTCATCTTGCCCTTGCCGGGCATCATGACGCCTTCGATCGTCAACAGCTCGCCGCCGACATCGGTCCAGGCCAGGCCCGTGACGATACCGACCTGCGGCTCGCTCTCGATCTCGCCGAAGCGGTACTTCGGCACGCCGAGCAACTCTTCCAGAGTCTTCTCCGTGACCTTGACCGACCTCTTCTTGGAGATCATCAGCTCCTTCACCGCCTTGCGCGCGAGTGTGGAGAGCTCACGCTCCAGATTACGCACGCCCGCTTCGCGGGTGTAGCGGCGGATCAACAGCAGCAGCGCGTCGTCGTCGATCGAGAACTCCTTGGAGTCCAGGCCGTGCTTGGACACCGCGTTCGGGATCAGATGCTTGCGCGCGATCTCGACCTTCTCGTTCTCGGTGTAGCCCGCGATGCGGATGATCTCCATGCGGTCCATCAGCGGTCCCGGAATATTGAGCGTATTCGCGGTCGTGATGAACATCACGTTGGACAGATCGTAGTCGACCTCGAGGTAGTGGTCGTTGAAGGTCCCGTTCTGCTCGGGATCCAGAACCTCGAGCAGCGCCGAAGACGGATCGCCGCGGAAATCGGCGCCCATCTTGTCGATCTCGTCCAGCAGGAACAGCGGATTGGACGACTTCGCCTTCCGCATCGACTGGATGATCTTGCCGGGCATCGAACCGATATAGGTGCGGCGATGACCGCGGATCTCGGCCTCGTCGCGCACGCCGCCGAGCGAGACGCGCACGAACTCGCGCCCCGTCGCCTTCGCGATCGACTTGCCGAGCGAGGTCTTGCCGACGCCGGGAGGTCCGACGAGGCAGAGGATCGGTCCGGTCAGCTTGTTGGCGCGCGACTGCACCGCGAGATACTCGACGATACGGTCCTTGACCTTCTCCAGCCCGTAGTGATCGGCATCCAGAACCGCCTGCGCCGATTCCAGATCCTTCTTCACCTTGGACTTCTTGTTCCACGGGATCGACAGCAGCCAATCCAGATAGTTGCGCACAACCGTCGCTTCCGCGGACATCGGCGACATCTGGCGCAGCTTCTTCAATTCATGCTGCGCCTTCTCGCGCGCTTCCTTGGAGAGCTTGGTCTTGGAGATCTTCTCTTCGAGATCGGCGAGCTCGTCGCGACCGTCGTCGTCGCCGAGCTCCTTCTGGATCGCCTTCATCTGCTCGTTGAGATAATACTCGCGCTGGGTCTTCTCCATCTGGCGCTTGACGCGCGAGCGGATGCGCTTCTCGACCTGCAGCACCGAGATCTCGCTCTCCATCAGGCCCAGCACCTTCTCGAGGCGCGTGGTGACCGACAGCGTCTCCAGAATTTGCTGGCGATCCGCGATCTTGACGGCGAGATGCGAGGCAACGGTGTCGGCGAGCTTGGCGAAATCGGTGATCGCCTGCACGACGCCGACGACCTCGGCCGAGATCTTCTTGTTGAGCTTCACATAGCTCTCGAAATCGGACACGACCGAGCGCGACAGTGCCTCCGCCTCGACCGATTTCGCATCGGTGTCGGCAAGCGCAATAGCGGTCGCTTCGTAGTATTCGCTGCGATCGGTGTATTTCTGCACGCGCGCACGCTCGAGCCCTTCGACCAGCACCTTCACGGTGCCGTCGGGAAGCTTCAAGAGCTGAAGCACGCTGGCGAGCGTACCGGTCTCGTAAATGGCGTCGGGCGCCGGATCATCGTCGGACGCGTTCTTCTGCGTCGCGAGCATGATCAGCGCGTCGTTCTTCATCACCTCTTCGAGCGCGCGGATCGACTTCTCGCGACCGACGAAGAGCGGAACGATCATGTGCGGGAAGACGACGATGTCGCGCAGCGGCAGCACGGGATAGGCGTGCGTTTCGCCATGGACGATGGTTGGCCGGGGTTTTGGATTAGTCATGGCCTTTTCCTTTTGCTTTGCCCCCTTGCACGCAGCCCGCCATGCTCATGCGCAACCGCCACAAGGTGCCGAGGTGATCCAGAAAACCGGCCTACCATTCTAAGGTTGGACCGGGCTTGCCGGATCGGAACTGAGGCGAATCTTGAAGAGAACTTTCGCTCGCCGTCGACATTAGGTGGCTATCGACCGGGGGGGTGTCAAGTCATTGAAAGACGCGCGCCATCAGGCGCTTACGCACGCGTATAAGCGACGCAACATCGGCTGCGGAGAACCATTCCGCAGCCGCTACTATCAAAGACGATTGGAGCGTTCCAGCGCCGTAAATCAGGCGCTGGCGTTCTCGACGGCGCGATCGGACCGATCGGCGTAGATGTAGAGCGGACGGGCCGTACCTTCCACGACTTCGCGCGAAATCACGACTTCTTCCACACCTTCCAGGCCCGGCAGGTCGAACATGGTCTCGAGCAGGATCGCCTCGAGGATCGAACGCAGACCACGCGCGCCGGTCTTGCGCTCGATCGCCTTGCGGGCGACCGCGCCAAGCGCCTCGTCGGCGAAGGTCAGCTCGATGTTCTCCATCTCGAACAGCCGCTGGTACTGTTTCACCAGCGCGTTCTTCGGCTCGGTGAGGATCTTCTTCAGCGAGGTCTCGTCCAGATCCTCGAGCGTCGCCACGACCGGCAGACGGCCGACGAATTCGGGGATGAGACCGTACTTCAGGAGGTCCTCAGGCTCGACGTGGCGGAAGATCTCGCCGGTACGGCGATCCTCCGGCGCGAGCACCTGGGCGGCGAAGCCGATCGAGGTCGACCGCCCGCGCGCCGAGATGATCTTCTCAAGGCCGGCGAACGCACCGCCGCAGATGAACAGGATGTTGGTGGTATCCACCTGCAGGAACTCCTGCTGCGGATGCTTGCGGCCGCCCTGCGGCGGGACCGAAGCCACCGTGCCTTCCATGATCTTCAGCAGCGCCTGCTGCACGCCCTCACCCGACACGTCGCGCGTGATCGAGGGATTGTCGGACTTGCGGCTGATCTTGTCGATCTCGTCGATGTAGACGATGCCGCGCTGGGCGCGCTCGACATTGTAGTCGGCGGCCTGGAGCAGCTTCAGGATGATGTTCTCGACGTCCTCGCCGACATAGCCGGCTTCGGTCAGCGTCGTGGCATCGGCCATCGTGAACGGCACGTCCAGGATGCGGGCGAGCGTCTGCGCGAGCAGCGTCTTGCCCGAACCGGTCGGACCGATCAGCAGGATGTTCGACTTCGCGAGCTCGACGTCGTTGTGCTTGGTCTGGTGGTTGAGGCGCTTGTAGTGATTGTGCACCGCGACCGACAGGACCTTCTTCGCATGGCTCTGGCCGATGACGTAATCGTCCAGGACCTTGCAGATTTCCTTCGGCGTCGGAATGCCGTCGCGCGACTTCACGAGCGAGGATTTGTTCTCCTCGCGGATGATGTCCATGCAGAGCTCAACGCACTCGTCGCAGATGAAGACCGTGGGACCCGCGATCAGTTTGCGGACTTCGTGCTGGCTCTTGCCGCAGAACGAGCAATACAGTGTGTTCTTGGAGTCGCTCGTGCCGACCTTACTCATTCATGTCTCCGTCCGCGGTTCGATCCCGCTCCGCTCGATCGCTCCATTCCGGCACGCAGGCCGTATGAAGTTCAAATAGAGCAAATTCCGTACCAAAAAAGACCCTACGCGTTACATCCCGTGCGAATCACGGTCACTCGATTCTCCGCGATCATAGCCGATCAATCGTAGCCAACCATGCTGTCACCCGACTATCAAGAATTCGCTAATCGAGGGGGCGCTGGCTACCCGTGACAATACCGTGATTTCACGTCTTGGCACGGACGAAGTGATCGAAATCGCCCCGGAGTTGCTGGATTGCCACGAAAAACAAGCACGAAAGCGGAACTTTCTGCCTGTCGCGGGGCGCAACACATCTTTTTGCGCCGCCGCGTAGTGCGCCGTTAACGTGAACGTCGCCCTGACGATCCCGGGGAAATCCCGATAGGTATTCCAGGGATCGATGTTGCAGGCCCGTTCGCGTTACTGCGGTTTCGCCGCCGGCTCCTCGGCGCGCTTGTCGATAACCTTGTCGACCAGGCCGAACTCCTTGGCGTCGTTCGCAGTCAGGAACTTGTCGCGTTCCAGCGCGTCCTCGATCGTCTTGTAGGTCTGACCGGTGTGCTTCACGTAGATCTCGTTGAGCCGCTTCTTCAGGTTCAGGATTTCCTGCGCGTGCAGCATGATGTCGGTGGCCTGGCCCTGGAAGCCGCCGGAGGGCTGATGCACCATGATGCGCGCGTTCGGCAGCGAGAAGCGCATGTCCTTCTCGCCGGCGGCGAGCAGCAGCGAGCCCATCGAGGCGGCCTGGCCCGTGCACAGCGTCGAGACCGGCGGGCGGATGAACTGCATGGTGTCGTAGATCGCGAGGCCCGACGTCACCACGCCGCCCGGCGAGTTGATGTACATCGAGATTTCCTTCTTCGGATTTTCCGCTTCAAGGAACAGGAGCTGCGCGACCACCAGCGTCGACATGCCGTCCTCGACCGGTCCGGTCAGGAAAATGATGCGCTCCTTCAACAGGCGCGAGAAGATGTCGTAGGCGCGCTCGCCACGGTTGGTCTGCTCGACCACCATGGGCACGAGGTTCATGTAGGTTTCAACCGGATCGCGCATGAGTCACCTAAGGTTTTAGGAGGCGGACATTGCCAGTCTTGGCTGCCAGTTTGGCTGGATTTGCCGGAAGGCCGATGGACGCCAGTGATGCAGGAAGTGGGTAGAGGTAGAACGCTTGGTATAAGACTTGGGTACAGGGCGTACCGACAGATATAGCCCAATTCGCGCCAGACAAGTGCGGAGCGAATTAAGGCTTAATCCTCGGGGCACTTGAAGCTGATTCTCGCAAACAGGCCCAGCCAGCCAGATGGCTAGCCGGGCCCTTCCGCTGATCATCCTTAATGGAAGACTGTCCTAGAGCCCCGTTCCGATGGAATCGGAACGGGGCTCTAGATTCTAAGTTTGACGCGTTTTCTTTACGCGAAGCGGTATCCACTTCGCTCGAAAACGCTCTGGAGCCTTCAGGCTGCGGTCTTTTCCGCGTCGTCGTCCTTGTACAGGTCCTCGCGCGAGACCTTCTTCTCGGTCACGTTGGCGAGCTCGAGGATGAAGTCGACGACCTTGTCCTCGTAGATCGGTGCACGAAGCTGGGCCAGCGCCTGAGCGTTGCTGCGGTAATAGTCCCAGACTTCCTTCTCGCGGCCCGGCATCGAGCGCGCGCGCTCGATCACGGCGCGGCCGACCTCGTCGTCGGTCACGGTAATCTTGTTCTTCTCGCCGATCTCGGAGAGCACGAGGCCGAGCCGCACGCGGCGGTCGGCGATCTTGCGGTACTCTTCCTTGGCGGCGTCTTCAGTGGTGTCCTCGTCAGCAAAGGTCTTGCCGGCGGAGTCCATCTCGGCCTTGACCGAGTTCCACATCAGATTGAACTCCTCGTCGACGAGCGACGGCGGCGCTTCGAAGCGATGCGCCTCGTCGAGGCGGTCGAGCAGCGCACGCTTGACGCGCTGGCGCGTCGCGCCGGCGAATTCGGCAGCCAGACGCTCGCGCGCGGCTTCCTTCAGCTTGTCCAGCGATTCGAGACCAAGCGTCTTGGCGAACTCGTCGTCGATCGCGACGTCCTGCGGCGCCTCGATCGAGGTCGCGGTGGTCTCGAACTCGGCCGGCTGGCCGGCGAGCTTGTCGTTCATGTAGTTCTTGGGGAACGACACTTTCAGCGTGCGCGTCTCGTCCGCGCCGATGCCGGTGAGCTGCTCCTCGAAGCCGGGGATGAAGGTATTGGAACCGATCACGACCTGGATGCCCTCGCCGGTGCCGCCCTCGAAGACTTCGCCGTTGATGGTGCCCTTGAAGTTGATGGTGACACGGTCGCCCGACTCGGCCTTGGCGCCCTCGGCCTTGGCAGCATAGCCGCGGTTGCTGTCGGCGATGCGCTTGATGGCCTCATCGACATCGGTGTCGGACACGTCGGCGACGGGCTTCTCGACCTGGAAGCTCTTGAAGTCGGCGAGCGCAATCGCCGGCACCACTTCGATCGCGACCGTGTAGGTCAGATCGGTCTTGCCGTTGAGCAGCTCCTCGACCTCGGTCTGCTCGGTCGGCATGGTGATCTTCGGCTCGGTCGCAAGGCGGAAACCGCGGTCCGTGAACAGCTGCGTGTTGGTATCGCGGATGGTCTGGTCGATGGTCTCGGCCATCACCGAGCGGCCATAGACCTTCTTCAGGTGAGCGACCGGCACCTTACCGGGGCGGAAGCCGTTGATGCGGACCTTGTCCTTGAGATCGACGAGTTTGGCACCGGCCTTGGCGTCGAGATCAGACGCGGGAACGCTGATCTTGAACTCGTGCTTCAAACCTTCCGAGAGGGTTTCTGTGACCTGCATGGCGTCCAATCTTCTTCTCGCTCGGCCCCGGCACGCATGCGTCGGGACGCTGTCATTAATCGAACCGGCGCAAGGCAAGACGCCTCAACGCCGGTGGTTCATCGGACCACTTCCGCCGGAAAAACTCCGTGAGGAAGAAGCCCTTCGGTAATCCGTGCAAACGCTGAAAGCGCTTGGTGCGGGCGGAGGGACTCGAACCCCCACAACTTTCGTCACTGGAACCTAAATCCAGCGCGTCTACCAGTTCCGCCACGCCCGCGTGAATTTGCATCAAGACCGGCCGCGATGCCGCGGGCGGCCGGGCTTATAGCATGTGCCTGACTGTTCGCAGCAAAAAAATGGCCCGATAGCGGCAGGCTTTAAGTAGGCGCGACGGCTGGACTTATCCAGCGCTTCATGGTCCGCATCGAGCCATGAAAACGCGGATCTCTGACCCGACCCGGCGCGAGGTTTTGGCCGGACTTGGAGCTGGACTTGCAGCCCCCGCAGCCGGGTTGATCGCCGGCGGCGCGGCCCCCGCTGTCACCGCCCAGCTCGCCCTGCAGGCAAGGCCGGCAACCCTGGCGCTCAAGCCGGGTCAGCCGGCGACACCGATCTGGGAGCTGGCCGCCGTAAGCCATATCGGGAACGTCCGTCTCAAGCGAGGCGACCGCTGCGAAGTGGTCTTTCGGAACGACCTGCCTGTCCCGCTTGCGCCGGTCTGGTACGGCCTGAATGGCCCGGCCGCGGCCGACCCGTTGCGAGGGCGTACGCCGACCGCGACGGATACGACTGAAACTTCAATTGTTTCAATACCGAATGCAGGAACTCTAGCAGCCGACTTCCGTCTCTTCGAAGACGGTCTGAAGCTGCCCGCGCGCCCGCTTCCGATCATCGCCGGCGAGACAAATCGCGTCCCCGTCGACCGCGACGAGGTCCTGTTGATCGAGGAATGGCGGCTGCGGCCGGATGGGACCGCGCTTCCGCCCGGCCGCGCCCCTGGGGACGCGACACCGATCTTTACCCTCAATGGACGGACCTCATTCGAACTCTCAGCCGCGGCCGGCGAGCGGCTGCGGCTGCGCTTTATCAATGCCTCACAACGTTCTGTTCTGGCGATCAAATTGGAAGGCCATGAGGTCCAAGTGATGGCCCTGGACGGACAGCCGGCCGAGCCATTCCCGGCGCGCAACGGCGCCCTGGTGCTCGCCCCCGGCGCACGCGCCGACGCCTTCGTGGATGCGGCCACATCGGCCCCATTCCTGTTGCATGACGGCAAGGAGGCGCGCCAGGTCGGGAGCCTCAGGATATCAGGCAAGCCCGAGCGGCGCGCGCCGCTGTTGCCGCCACAGCCGCTCCCCCTGAACGACCTCCCAGAGAAGCTCGACCTCAAAGGCGCCCTGCGGTTCGATGTCGCGCTCGGCGCGCCCGAGGCCGGCTGGGCACGGCCTGCAAGCTTCTCCGTCTCCTCCAATCCCGCCTTCCGCGCCAGGACCGGCCGCACCGTCGTGCTGGCCCTCAAGAACCCCGGACCGGTTACGATGGTGTTTCACCTGCACGGCCATCATTTCCGCCTGCTCGACAAGCTCGACGACGGCTGGAAGCCCTACTGGCTCGACACGCTCGCAATCGAGCCCGGCCAGACCCAGCGCATCGCGTTCGCGGCGACCTCACCCGGACCCTGGCTGATCGAATCCGTCGTGACCGACTGGGCCGCGCCGCGGCTGGTGCGCTGGTACGCGGTGGAGTGAGCGACTACCGCCGCGTCCAGAGGTAGCGAGCGTCAGGCTCCCGCTCCTCGTTCCGCGCCCCGTCGGTCTGTTCAACCAGTGCGAACCCGCGCGCCTCATAGAAGCGCCGCGCTGGCGCGTTGCGCAGGAAAGTCCAGAGCTCCAGCCGGTCGCTGGCCCGCTTGGCGACATCAAGGAGTTCTGTGCCGACGCCGCGCCCCTGTGCGACGGGCAGCACATAGAGCTGCTCAACCCAACCTTCGTGGAAGGCGATCATCCCGCTCAGGACGTCATCATCGAACCGCCCCCACACACGGCACGTCGTGAACACGCGCTCGCGGTAGAACCAGCGGCCCTCATCGGGCGTGTGCAGCCCAACGAGCCTCGGCATCGCTTGGTCGAACGCAATCCGATGGACCTGCGCGGCCGCGCCCATATCGGTGAGCGCGAGCTGCCTGAGCACTAGTACTCCACCCCGAGCGCATTATAAATGCGCCGGTGCACGGCCGGCAGCGTCTCGGTCAGGTCCTCCGCGATCAGGCCGGGCCCCGCCTCGCTTCCCGCCTCGCCATGCATCCAGACGCCGATGCTGGCGGCCTCGAAGGCCGGCACGCCTTGCGCCAGGAGCCCTGCGATGATGCCGGCGAGCACGTCGCCGGCGCCGGCGGTGGCGAGCCAGGGGGGCGCGTTGGCGGCGATGGTGGCGCGGCCGTCAGGGGCGGCGATCGTCGTGTCCGGCCCCTTCAGCAGCACGACCGCACCACAGCGCTCGGCCGCGGCGCGCACGCGCTCCAGCTTCGAGCGGCCCGGATATTTGTTGCTGAGGTCGGAGAACAGGCGCGGAAACTCACCCTCGTGCGGGGTCAGCACCACCGCACTGTCCTGAGAGGACTTGATCGATTCAAACAGCCGTTCGGGGTTTGCCGCAAAGCTCGTCAGCGCATCCGCGTCCAGCACCAGATGCCGCTGCGCGTGAAGCGCGGTGTGGACCAGATCGCAGGTGCGATCGCCGACGCCCGCGCCGGGTCCGATCAGGCAGGTGTTGTAGCGCTTGTCGCCGAGCAGCCCTCCGAACTCGACCGCTGTGTCGCAGGCGCGAACCATCACCGCGGTGAGCGCGCTGGCATTAATCGCAAGCGCATCGCGCGGGGTCGCCAGCGTCACGAGGCCCGCTCCGGCCCGCAAAGCGCCACGGGCGGCGAGCCGCGCTGCGCCAGTCGCGGCGGCATCGCCCGAGACCGCCAGCACGTGGCCCCGCGCGTATTTGTGGCCGTCGATGCGCGGCACCGGAAAGGCCGTACCCCATAAATCCGGATCGTTCTCGAAGGTCCGCGGCGCGATCTCGTCCAGCACCTGTGCATCGATGCCGATGTCGGCGACGCGCACGTGGCCGCAATGCATCCGGCCGGGCAGCAACAAATGCGCCGGCTTCTTGCGGAAGAAGGTGACGGTCTCGGTGGCGTTCACCGCCGCGCCCATCACGGCTGCGCTGGTGCCGTTGATGCCGCTCGGCAGGTCGACCGCGAGCACTGGGGCGCCGTTGGCGTTGATCGCTTCGATCATCGCATGCGCCTCGCCGTCGACCGGGCGACTGAGGCCCGCGCCGAACAGCGCATCGATGATCAGCGCGGGCTTGCCGATCGCCTGCGGATTGAACGGCAGCACCGGGTGCTTCCAGCCGCGCGCCGCGGAGGCCGCGTCACCTTGGAGCTGGTCGCGCTCGCACATCAGGATCACCGAGACGTCGCGCCCTTGCGCGGCGAGCTCGGCGGCTGCGACAAAACCGTCGCCGCCATTGTTGCCGGGACCGGCCACGATCAGGATCGGCCCCTCCTCCACCAGCGCATTGGCGGCCTCTGCGACCGCCTGTCCCGCGCTGAGCATCAGCTTGAAGCCGGGCGTGCCTGCCGCAATACTGAGCTGGTCGGCGCGCTGCATTTCAGCGTTGGTCAGAACTTCCATGCCACTTCCCTGGTCCAAACGCCTTTTCAACAGGCACGTTCCGTACAGACCCACCCGGCAGAACAACGATTTGCACAGATATTGAACCGATTGCCTATTTCGTAGTCTGCGGTATTTTGAGCCAGTCGGCTCCACCTATCAGAGATGCGCGTTAAAAGGCTGATAACGCTCCAATAATCAGGGCATTTGCAACTTGGCATAGACCCTGCTTTCGAGGAAGCCGCTTCGGTTCGTCGTGCTCACTGGCAATCTATCAGGGTGTGGCCGGCCGTTGTTGCCGGGCTGGTCAGGCATCCCGGCATAGCGAAGACAAGATCGTGCGTTAAGAAAAGCGCATCCTGACGAAGACGTTGCTATTTGATCGAAAGGCCGGGAGGCGCGCAGTGAAAAAAATCGAAGCCATCATCAAGCCATTCAAGCTCGACGAGGTGAAGGAAGCGCTTCAGGAAGTCGGCCTGCAAGGCATCACCGTGACCGAGGCCAAGGGCTTTGGCCGGCAGAAGGGCCACGCCGAGCTTTACCGCGGCGCAGAATACATCGTCGATTTCCTCCCCAAGGTGAAGATCGAGATCGTGATCGGCGACGATCTGGTCGAGCGCGCCATCGACGCGATCCGCCGCGCCGCGCAGACCGGGCGCATCGGCGACGGCAAGATTTTCGTCTCCAATATCGAAGAGGCGATCCGCATCCGGACCGGCGAATCCGGGCTGGACGCTATCTGAGCCGGGTGCTATCCCGCATTTTGCGACACTCCGACAAGAAAAAGGCTGCTTCGGCGGCCTGATTTTGTTTGTGCGCTCGCGCGCGAACTCGCCAAAAGCGAGAACAATCCTGCTCACCTGGAAACCGACCCGCAGAGCCAAAAGGGGTATGCATGAAGACCGCCAAAGACGTCCTGAAATCGATCAAGGACAACGACGTCAAATACGTCGACCTGCGCTTCACCGATCCGCGCGGCAAGTGGCAGCATGTGACGTTCGACATCAGCATGATCGATGAGGACATTTTCGCCGAAGGGACGATGTTCGACGGCTCCTCGATCGCCGGCTGGAAGGCGATCAACGAGTCCGACATGTGCCTGATGCCGGATCCGGTGACCGCGACGATCGACCCGTTCTTCGCCGAGACCACCATGGTCATCACCTGCGACGTGCTCGAGCCGACCACCGGCGAGCCCTACAACCGCGACCCCCGCGGCATCGCCAAGAAGGCCGAGGCCATGGTGAAGTCGATGGGCGTGGGCGACACCGTGTTCGTCGGCCCCGAAGCCGAGTTCTTCGTGTTCGACGACGTGCGCTTCTCCGCCAACCCCTACAGCACCGGCTTCCGTCTCGACTCCTCGGAGCTGCCGACCAACTCCGACACCGAATATGAAGGCGGCAATCTCGGCCACCGCGTCCGCACCAAGGGTGGCTACTTCCCGGTGCCGCCGCAGGACTCCGTGCAGGACATGCGCTCCGAAATGCTCGGCGCCATGGCCAAGATGGGCGTCAAGGTCGAGAAGCATCACCACGAAGTCGCGTCCGCCCAGCACGAGCTCGGCATGAAGTTCGACACGCTGACGCTGATGGCCGACCACATGCAGATCTACAAGTACTGCATCCACCAGGTCGCGCACATCTACGGCAAGACCGCCACCTTCATGCCGAAGCCGGTCTATGGCGACAACGGCTCGGGCATGCACGTGCACCAGTCGATCTGGAAGGACGGCAAGCCGGTGTTCGCCGGCAACAAATACGCCGACCTGTCGGAGACCTGCCTCCACTACATCGGCGGCATCATCAAGCACGCCAAGGCGATCAACGCCTTCACCAACCCGTCGACCAACTCCTACAAGCGTCTGGTCCCGGGCTATGAGGCCCCCGTGCTGCTCGCCTACTCCGCGCGCAACCGTTCGGCCTCCTGCCGCATCCCCTACACCGCTTCGCCGAAGGCCAAGCGCGTCGAGGTGCGCTTCCCCGATCCGCTCGCCAATCCCTATCTCGGCTTCGCCGCGATGCTGATGGCCGGCCTCGACGGCATCAAGAACAAGATCGATCCGGGTCCGGCGATGGACAAGGACCTCTACGACCTGCCGAAGGAAGAACTGAAGCAGATCCCGACGGTGTGCGGCAGCTTGCGCGAGGCGCTCGAAAACCTCGACAAGGACCGCGGCTTCCTCAAGAACGGCGGCGTGTTCGACGACGACTTCATCGACAGCTACATCGAGCTGAAGATGACCGAGGTCGAGCGCTTCGAAATGACCCCGCACCCGGTCGAGTTCGACATGTACTATTCGGGCTAAGCCGCTCGAACTCTCTGCGACAAGCAAAAGGCGCTCCGCGAGGAGCGCCTTTTCGTTTTGGGAGCGCAGGGTGGATTACGGCTACCCCACGCTGCAAGATACGACCTGCCCAATCACCACGTTGCAGTGAAGGCGCGCTGGAGCTCGGCCGGAGCCGTCACCCCGCCCGCGATCAGCAATTGAGTGAGAACACGGGCCTTCTGCGGATTGAGGTCCTCGGACACGACGAAGCCGTTCTTGTCGTCGTCAACCTCGACATTCCTGGTGACGAAGCCGGATCGAACCCGCGTCGAGCGGACGACGACGATGCCCTTCTTCGCCGCCGCTTCGAGCGCATCGAGAGCCTGCTTCGACGTGTTGCCGTCGCCGACGCCGGCCAGCACGATGCCCTTGGCGCCGTGCGAAATGGCATCCTCGATCGGAACGGCGTCCATGTTGGCATGCGAGTAGACGATCTCGACGCGCGGCAATTGCTCGCCCGCCGGGAGCGGATAGGTCGCGCGCTTGGAGCTGGCGGCCTGGGTCATGAAACGGATGCCGCCGGCGGTGTCGACATAGCCGATCGGGCCGTCATTGGGGGAGCTGAACGTCTCGATGCTCGTGGTGTTGGTCTTGGTGATCGAGCGGGCGCTTTGGATCTTGTCGTTCAGCACGGCCATCACGCCGCGGCCGCGAGAGCGCGGATCGGCCGCCACCTGCACCGCTTCGTACAGATTGCCGGGACCGTCCGCACTCACCGCCGTGGCCGGGCGCATCGACCCGACGATCACCACCGGCTTGTCGCCGCGTACGACATTGTCGAGAAAGAACGCGGTCTCCTCGAGCGTATCCGTGCCGTGCGTGATGAGGATTCCATCGGCTTCATTCTTGTCGAAGGCGTCCTGGATGCGGCGGGCCAGGGCAAACCAGACCTTGTCGTTCATGTCCTGGGATCCGATCGACGAAATCTGCTCGGCGTTCAGCTTCGCGAGCTTGTCCAGGCCCGGCACCGACTGCATCAACTGTTCGCCAGTGATCTGGCCGGATTTGTACGCGCCGGTCGCACGCGCGTCGGCCTGGCCTGCGATGGTGCCTCCCGTCGCAAGCACGAGAATGCGCGGCAGGCCGGCCGCCGTCGCGTCCTTGCCCGGTTCTGCGGCCCGCGCCGCATCGATCCCCCATGAGCAAAGTGCGAGGGCGACCAGCGGGACGGTGAGCATCAATGTCCGATTTCGGCGGCGGCTTGCTGGTCTGGCGGCATGCTTCGTCATCGAATTTTCCTCCCGTTTAAGTTGGGAGCGATATTCGACACCTCCATTAGGGCCGAAGATGGGTCATCCTGCCGCTTATGGCTACGGGTTGTCGCGCCGCGGCAAAAGATGGTCGAGCAGGCCCATCGGCAGCGGAAAGACGACGGTAGAGGACCGTTCGCCCGCGATGTCGTGCAGGGCGGCGAAATAACGTAGCTGCATCGCCTGAGGCTCCTGCGCGAGAATCCGGCCGGCTTCGACGAGCTTTTCGGCAGCCTGCTGCTCGCCCATCGCATTGATCACCTTGGCCCGCCGCAACCGCTCCGCCTCGGCCTGTTTGGCAATCGCGCGCACCATGGTTTCATTGAGATCGACGTCCTTGATCTCGATGCCGGTGACCTTGATGCCCCAGACGTCGGTCTGCTTGTCGAGGATTTCCTGGATGTCCGCGTTCAACCTGTCGCGCTCGGCAAGCATCTCGTCGAGCTCGTGCTTGCCGAGCACCGAGCGCAAGGTGGTCTGGGCGAGCTGGCTGGTGGCGGCCATGTAATCGCCGACCTTGATGATGGCCCGTTCGGGGTCGACGATGCGGAAGTACAGAACGGCGTTGACCTTGACGGAGACGTTGTCCCGCGAAATCACGTCCTGCGGCGGCACGACCTGCACCATCACCCGCAGATCCACCTTCACGAGTTGCTGCACGATCGGAATGAGGATGATGAGGCCCGGGCCCTTCACGCCGGTAAAGCGGCCGAGCGTAAAGATGACGCCACGCTCGTATTCACGCAGGATTCGAATAGCCTGGGACAGGAACATGATGACAAGCAACGCGAGCGCCGCATAGGTCAGATATTCCAGCATCATGATGTACCTCCCTCGCCTGTTGGTGCGCGGCGTATCAGCAGCGTCAGGTCGACGATGTTGGCGACTTCGACCGTCTCTCCGGGCTTGAACGTTTCGGCGCCGCGCGCCTGCCAGCGCTCACCGTGGGCGAAGACATGACCTTCGTTCCCATTCCAGTCGAGAACCTCGGCGGGCAAGCCTCGCATGGCCTGCGCGCCGACCAGTGCAGGAGCCCTGCCGACGCGCCGAAGCGAACCAAGCACGACGAGCGCAAAGCCGACGAACACTGCCGCGGTGATGCCAATCACCCACCACGACAGGTGGTAGCCCGGCGCCTCGCCCCTGAAAAGCATCAGCGCTCCCAGCACGAAAGCGATGATCCCCCCGAGACCGATCACCACGGTCGGGTTGAAGGCTTCGATGGTGAGAAGCACGAGTCCAACCAGCATCAGGGCGAGGCCGGCATAATTGATCGGCAGCAGATTGAGCGCATAGAGGCCGATCAGCAGGCAGATCGCGCCGACGACTCCGGGGGCGACGGCTCCAGGAGACATGAACTCGAAGATCAAGCCGTAGATGCCGACCATCAGGAGAATGAACGCCACGTTCGGATCGGTGATCACCGCCAGGAAGCGGGATATCGGTCCTGGATCGATGGCTTCGACGACGGCATCCTTCGTCACCAGGCGTTGCGTCTTGCCGCCTGCGACCTCGACCACGCGACCATCGATCTGCCTCAGCAATTCAGCCTGATCGCGCGCGACGAGATCGATGGCATGAGCCTCTAGCGCGGCGTTGGCAGAGAGCGTGGCAGCCTCACGGACCGCCTTCTCCGCCCAGTCCACGTTGCGGTTGCGCAGCTCCGCAAGGCTGCGGATGAAAGCAACCGCATCATTGGTCGCCTTTGCCGTCATGGCATCCTTGGGCTGATCCTTGGACTCGCTCTGCTGGTCACCGTCCTTCTTGTCCTTGCCGCCCTTGTCCGCCGGTCCGCTCGGAAGACCCGGCAGCGGCCCGCCGATCTGCACCGGCGTCGCGGCGCCAATATTGGTGCCCGGCGCCATCGCCGCGATATGGGTCGCATAAAGGATATAGGTCCCCGCGCTCGCCGCGTGGGCGCCGGAGGGCGCGACGAAACCGACGACAGGGATCGGCGAGGCCAGCACATCCGCGATGATCTCGCGCATGCTGGAATTGAGACCGCCGGGCGTGTTCAGTCTCAGAAGCACGACCTCGGCGCGCCGTTCGCTTGCCTTGGCCAAAGCCTCCTTGACGTAGCTGGCCGACGCAGGGCCGATGGCTCCGTCGATCGAAACGACCAATGCAAGACGGCCGTTCTCCTCCGCTGAGCTGGGAAGGAGGCAGCAGATCAAAGCCACGACGCCAATCGCCGCAACGAGGGCCGCCTTCATGGTCTGCACGGCAGGGCTCCCTTGCAGAGCATATGGTGCGCGTCTTGCGAACCTCAATGCGGCTGCGTGCAGGCCATGGTCGTGATTGTGCGATGCAATGGAAAACGTCCCGCAGATCGATTGAGCACAGGGCGGTGGCGAACCATGCCTTTGGCTGGTCCGCCCGCGCACGCTGCGCCGCTACGGCCGCGGGACCCGCACGCCATCCGCGCCGATGGTGCCGAACATGCCGGCGATGATCTCAGGCGTCGGCTGTATGCCGCCCAGCGACCAGTGCGCCGGCTCCTGCTCCTCGATCCTGACCCAGACATTCCTGCGGAAATCCGGGTTGCCCTGCCCTTCGACCTCGACCAAGAGATCGGTGACGCGCTCGAGCAGGGTCTTCTTTTGCCCGGCATCCAGGATGCCGCGGACGGTGGAAATGGTGACGTAAGGCATGTCTCTCTCCAATCATGTCGTGTGGCGACGGCACGAGACTGGACCTGACAGCGCCGGCAAGGCAGTGGCGGATGAGACAGAGATCGGGCAATTTCCGCCACGCAGCCCCGCGGCGATCGGCTAGGATCGCCGCGCCTGTCCTGGAGGTCTCATGAAGCTTGCAATATTGGCGCTGGAAGGCTGCATGCATTCGGCGATCGCCGGGGTCGCCGACATCCTGTCGCTCGCCAATCACGTGATGCAGCAGAGCGGTGCGAAAACGCGCTTCGCCTGGGAGGTGCTTTCGCTCGACGGCAAGCCGGTGCGCGCCGGCGGCGGCCAGATGGTCGCCGTCGATGGCGCGGTCGGCAAACGCGGTCGCTTCGACGCGATCCTCGTCCCCGGCAACCTCGTCGATCACGTCACGGCGGAACGCCTGCAACCGCAATATGCCCGCGCCGGCGCCTGGCTGCGGCAGCAGCATGCGAGCGGCCGGCTGATCGGCGCGTTCTGCAGCGGCGTGTTCCTGCTTGCAGGCAGCGGCCTGCTCGACCACCGCCGCGCCACCATCACCTGGTGGCTGCAAGGCGAGCTGCGGCAGCGCCACCCCACCATCGACCTCGCCGCCGACGCCGTCATCACCGTCGCGGACCGCATCGTCTGCGCGGCCGGACCGATGTCGTGGGTCGACCTCCTGCTCAGGCTGATCGAGATGGTCGACGGCAAGGCGATTGCAAAGCTCTGCGCGGACTACGTCGTCATCGACACCGCGCAACGCACCCAATCGATCTTCATGCCCGTCGGCTATTTGCTGTCGCAGGACCCGCTGCTGACCCGGGCCGACCTGCTGGTTCGCCGCACCGGCAAGAGCCCGATGACGGTCAAGCGCCTCGCCGATGCGCTCGGCCTCAGCGAGCGCACGCTGAACCGGAAGTTCCAGGAGCTCACGCGCGAGCCGCCGCAGGCCTTCATCATGCGCCGCCGCGTCGAGCACGCGCGCACGCTGCTGGAGACGACGGCGCAGCCGATCAAGACCATCGCACGCACGGCCGGCTACGAGGACGAGAGCAGCTTTCGCAAGGCGTTTCGCAAGCTGACCTTGATGTCGCCGCAGGCCTATCGCGCAAGACGGATGGTACAGACGGCGTAAGCTGCAAGACCAAGGCGTCGTCCAGTCGAGAGCTGCGAGCTGTTACGCCGTCGCACGCTGGCGTACGACCATCGCTTCGCCAAAAGCCTCGAACAGCTTGCGGTTGATCGGATTGCGCTGCGGGTCGTATTCGGCGTGCCATTGCACGCCGAGCGCGAAGGTCGGGGCTTCCGCGATGCGGATCGCCTCGATGGTGCCGTCCTCGGCGATGCCCTCGATCAGCACGCGCTTGCCGGGGTCGAGAATGCCCTGGCCGTGCAGCGAATTGACCCTGATCTTCTCGCAGCCGAGCAGCCGCGCGAAGGCGCCTCCGGGCGTGAGGTCGACGTCGTGACGGTCGGCGAACACCACGGTCGGATCGGGATGAATCTCGCCGTTATCGAGACGGGGCATGCGGTGGTTCATGCGGCCCGGGATCTCGCGGATCTCCGGATGCAGCGAGCCGCCGAAGGCGACGTTCATCTCCTGCAGGCCCCGGCAGATGCCGAACAGCGGAATGCCGCGGGACACGCAGGCGACCGAAAGCGCCAGCGCCACCTCATCGCGGTGGATGTCGTAGGGCTCGTGCCGTTCACACGGATCGACATTGAAGCGGGTCGGATGGACATTGGCGCGGGCGCCGGTGAGCACGATCCCGTCGACCACATCGAGCAGCGCGCCGATATCGGTGATGTCGGGCGCTCCCGCAAACATCATCGGCAAGCCGCCCGAGACCTCGGCCACGGCGCGCAAATTGCGCTCGCCGACCATCTGGACCTGAAATCGATTTTCGACGCGATGGGCGTTCCCGATCACGCCGACGACCGGCTTTCTCATCTCCCGTTCCGACCTCCCGCGTAAGAAGATTCTCCAAACATGCCCTTGGGAGGGAACAAATTCAACAGAAGGGATCGCGGGACGGCAATGCTATTTTCGCGCAAATGCCTCCCGGGCCTCGGTTGTCCCCACGACGGGCAGGCCGGCGGCCTTCAGCGCGGTTGCCGCCGGATCGTCCGGCGTGGCCAGCCAGGGCAATTTCGCCTCGATTCCGCGCGTCACGGGCTCCCCGAGCACACCGCCGAAATCGATCGGCCAAAACCCGTTGGGCACCACCTCGGCGGTGAGGGCACGGACGGCGTAGCCGTCGCCCAGAACCGCATCCGCATGGTCGCCGGCGACAAGGCGCGCGGTCTGGGGATCTCGCGGATCGCCAAAGCTCACGAGCACGGGGATCAGCTCCCCCTGCACGGGGACAATGCCGGCCTGCCGGCTGATATCGTTGAACGAGACGCGGTTGCCGTGCGCGGCGCCATAGGCACGGAGCGCGACATAGTTGATGTCGTCGAGGTCGAGCTTGCCGCCCTGCTGATGCGCCAGCAATGCCACCAGGTTCTTGCCTTTGCCGCCGTCTTGGCCGAGATCGACGAACACGGCCTCCCCGCGCATCGTGGTGCGGCCGCCACGGTTATAGTTGCGGTCAGGCACGACGGCGAGAACACCGGACCCCGTCTTGATCCCGTCAGGCGTCGTCACCTCGACCGTGAGGCGGTATTTATGGCCGGGCCGGTTGATCCGGATCTGGTCGCCGATCACGATCACGGCCAGGAGCCCGAGCAGACCGGCCCACTTGCTGATGAAACTCAAGCGCCCCCCACCTGTTTCCTCCTCATCGCTCTGCACCGTTCGCGCGACAGCGTCAAACCAGCGCGTTGACGCGGTCTTGATCGGAAGCGCGTTTGTCGAAAGAGTGCCCCGCCCGCAGCCGCCGAAAAGGACATGATGTGACCATCCGCGCAGACCAACGCCCCACGACCCGCACCGATCTGGCTTGGGCAATTTCGGTCGGCGGCATCGGTGTCGTGCTGTTCACGGCGATGCTGGTCTTCACCTGGTATTTTGCGACCACGCTGCTGCTGATCTTCACCGGCATGCTGCTCGGCGTCGGCCTCAACGCGCTGACCAACGCGCTCGGCCGCCGCGTGCACCTGCCGCACCCGGTCCGGCTCGCGATCGTCTGCGTCGTGCTTGCGATGCTGCTCGCGGGCGTCGCCTATCTCGGCGGCGCCACCATCGCCGAGCAGGCCTCGCTGCTGAGCAAGACCATCAAGTCGCAGATCGGCAACGTGAAGACCTTCCTGGACAACCACGGGATCGACACCAGCTACTTCGATCTCGGCAACGCCGCGTCCGACGCCTCGGCCAATCCACCATCGGACTCGACACCCTCGCCAGCAGCACCCCCGCGCGGATCCTTGCCTGGCGCCGGCGCGCTGGCCTCCAGCGGTGGCGCGATCGTGAGCCAGACCTTCAAGCTGCTGCTCGGTACCATCCACGGCGTGGGAAACATCTTCATCGTGCTGTTCCTGGGGCTGTCCTTCGCCGCCCAGCCCGGCGTCTATCACGACGGCCTGTTGTTCCTCGCGCCGACGAGGCATCGCACCCGCGTCACCCTGATCATCGACGGCATCAGCGAGACGCTGGAACGCTGGCTGATCGCGCAGATCGTCGTGATGATTGCGGTTGGCATCGTGACCTGGATCGGGCTCGCCATCATCGGCATCCCCGGCTCGTTCATCCTGGGGATTCAGGCGGGTCTGCTCGCCTTCATTCCGACCGTCGGCGCCATCATTGCCGGCGTCGTCGTGGTGCTCGCGAGCCTCGCCTCGGGCTGGATTCCGGCGCTGTCGGCCTTCCTCCTCTTCATGGGCGTGCACGCGATGGAAAGCTATGTGCTGACGCCGATCCTGCAGCGGCAGGCGCTCGACATCCCGCCGGCCACGCTGTTCGCGTTCCAGATCCTGCTCGGCGTCGTGTTCGGCATCTGGGGCTTGGCGTTGGCGCTGCCACTGGTCGCCATCGCCAAGGTCATGATCGACCATTTCAAGACGTATGAGGCGCCGCCTCTGGCAGCATGATCCGGAAAAGTGCGCAGCGGTTTTCCGAAAAGATCATGCTCAGGCGACCGGCGACCAGCCGGCGTAAGGCGTCGTGAAGTAGCTCAGGTCGTCAGCACGGTCTCGGTGTGCTCGACCTCCGGGGGCGAAGCAAAATACTGGCCGACGAGGCCGCGCCATTCGGTGAAATTCTCCGAGCCGCGGAAATCGACGGTGTGATTTTCCAGCGTCGCCCACTTCACCATCAGGCGGTAGCGCTGCGGCTTCTCGATCGACTTGTGCAGCTCGAAGCCGTGAAAGCCCTTGGAGCTGCCGAAGGCGGCCTTGGCCTTGGCGACGGCCGCCTCAAAGTCCTTCTCGCTGCCCGGCTTGACGTCGATTTGCGCGATCTCGGTGATCATCGGTTTCCACCTTGTTTGTTTGGTGGGTGTGTTTACCGCAGCTCGCAACGAAGAAAAAGGCACCGAATCGGCGCCCTGACCGGTCAAAAATGCGTGCTCTCAGGCCAACAGCAGAGCGGTGCCTGCCACGATGAGCGCGCAACCGATGAACAGCGCGAGCGGCCAGTAGCTACGGCTTTGCGTGTAGCGCCCCTGCGCGCGGCGCTCGGTGATCAGCGCGCGCTCGTATTCATCCGCGGTGGAGAACACGCAGGCGAAGCCGCCGCGTGCCGAGGCCGCAGCGGCTTCGAGCGACATCAGGGCAGCCTGCGGGTTCTGTCGACGGATCGATTCCATGACCGCAATGGTAGGGATCGAATGGTAAACAGCGGATTACCGAAGGTGCCTCTTGAGCCGCCTCTTGGTTTCAGGCCGTGGCCGGACGCGCCTGCGGCGCACCGACCCGCGCCGCGCTCTGGCGGCGCCAGTTCTCCAGCGACAGCGGCAGCTCTTCCGCCGCCTCGACCCGGTTACGGCCACCGCGCTTGGCCTGGTAGAGCGCGGTGTCGGCCGAGGCCAGCAGCACCTCCAGCTCGGTGCCGGCCGGACCGCCGGCGACGCCGATGCTGACGGTGGTGTCGACCGGGCCCTCGTCGACCACGACGCCGGAGGTCTCGAACGCCTCGCGCACGCGCTCGGCAACCAGGACACCCTCCTCCAGCGAACACGGCAGCAGCGCTGCGAACTCCTCGCCGCCGATGCGGCCCGACATGTCGGTCATGCGCAGGTTGCTGACAACGACGGTCGAGAACAGTTTCAGCATCTCGTCGCCGGCGGGATGGCCGAAGCGGTCGTTGATCGACTTGAAATGATCGATGTCGAAGATCATCACGGTCACGGGACGGCCGGCCTTGGCCTCACGCTCGATTACGCGCCCGCAGGCTTCCGAGAAGCCGCGGCGGTTGAGCATGCCGGTCAGGGGATCGGTGGACGCGGCGGTCCGGTGCGCCGTCACCGTGCGCTCCGACACCAGCATGAAGATCACGAACACGGTGCCGACGGCATAGAGGATGAGCTCGACCGCAAACACGGTGACCCAGATGCTGCCGGAGAAGCCGGCATCGTTCGGACGCAGGAAGCTGCCGAGCACGATCGGCAGCATCAGAACGCAGCCGTGCATCACCGGCACCACGAAGGCCGGCCAGCGCCGTTGCAGGCTCTTGCGTCGCTCGACCCAGAGCTCGCTCGCCGTCAGCGCCGCATAGACCGAGACGATACCCGCGCCGACGATCATGCGCAGCATGGACGCGGCGGGATCAAGCAGCGTCACGGCGGCGGCCCAGGCCAACGCGCCGACGAGGAGACCCGGCCAATTCGGTTTGCGGCCGTGGAAGACGCGCGCCGCGTTCCACACCATGCCGCAGGCGACGAAGCCGACCGCGTTCAGCGCAAGGTAAAGATGCGGGCCGAGCTTGTCGCCGGCCGCGGTCCATAGCGCGACGGACGCTGCGCCGAGGAGATACGCGGTGCCCCACCATTTCAGCGCGGGGCTGTTCTCCTGCTTGCCGAAAAACACCATCATGGCGCCGAGCAGTGCGGCAACCATGGTGGCGACCAAATAGAGCGTGATGCTATCGAGCGACATCATGTCGGCCCCCTTCTAGACATAGCAAGTTACGCGATCGGCCCAGCCGACTTGCGCGCCCTTCCAGATGCGACGCTATGTCCCGCGGGTTCCATTCAGGTTTTCACGCACGGCCAAGTTTTCGGGAAACGCGCCATCAATTTGCATACAAACGAACAACAAAAAGGGCGCTGAAATCAGCGCCCTTTTGCATCTCATTGAAGCCGCTTTCGCGGCGAATCTGACCGAAGCGATTAACGCTTCGAGAACTGGAAGGACCGGCGGGCCTTGGCCTTGCCGTACTTCTTGCGCTCGACCACGCGGGAGTCGCGGGTGAGGAAGCCGCCCTTCTTGAGCACGGTACGCAGCTCCGGCTCGAAATAGGTGAGCGCCTTGGAGATGCCGTGACGGACGGCACCGGCCTGGCCGGACAGACCACCGCCGGCAACCGTGCAGATCACGTCGTACTGGCCGGAACGCGCGGCCACCGAGAACGGCTGCTCGATCATCATGCGCAGCACGGGACGGGCGAAATAGACCTCGACCTCGCGCGAGTTGACCGTGACCTTGCCGGCGCCCGGCTTGATCCAGACACGGGCGACCGCGTCCTTGCGCTTGCCGGTGGCGTAGGCGCGGTTGAACTTGTCGACCTTCTTCTCGTGCTTGGGCGCGTCGGGCGCCGCCGCCGTCTTGAGCTGCGAGAGCTGGTCGAGCGACTGGATGGATTCGGCCATGTTATGCGGCCCTCGTGTTCTTGCGGTTCAACTTGGCGATGTCGATCTTCTCGGGCGTCTGGGCCTCGTGCGGATGATCGGCGCCGCCATAGACGCGGAGGTTGCCCATCTGGACGCGACCGAGCGGACCACGCGGGATCATGCGCTCGACGGCCTTCTCGAGCACGCGCTCGGGATGCTTGCCTTCAAGGATCTGGCGCGCGGTGCGCTCCTTGACGTGGCCGACGTAACCGGTGTGCTTGTAGTAGGTCTTCTGCTCGCGCTTGCGACCGGTGAGGACCGCATGCTGCGCGTTGATGATGATGACGTTGTCGCCGCAATCAACGTGCGGGGTGTAGGTCGGGAGGTGCTTGCCGCGCAGGCGCATGGCGACGATGGTGGCGAGACGGCCGACGACCAGACCCTTGGCGTCGATCAGTACCCACTTCTTCGTCACCTCAGCCGGCTTTGCCGAAAAGGTTTTCATATCGAGTTTCCGTGGACGGGAGATATCGGCGCGAACACCGCACCGGACTGCGCGATTTTCTAGAGAAGTGACGCGCAACGGTCAATGCCCAAAGATGGAAATTACAATAGCAAAATCAATATCTTAAAATTAAGGTGCTATATTACCTGAAAAAACCTCAAACATTTGGAATGGAATAGGTCGAGGTGACATGGGCGATTGGATCGGGCGACGTGCCGGACAGCAGCTTCACCTCTCCGACCGCCAGGCGCTTGCCGAGCTTGAGCAGCCGCGCCTCCGCCAGCACATCCTGGCCGGGCTGGCCCTTGCGCAGGAAGTTGATGTTGAGATTGGTGGTGACCGCGAGTCCGATCGGCCCGATCGCGGACAGCAGCACCACGTACATCGCGAAATCGGCCAGTGCCATCAGCGTCGGGCCGGACACGGTTCCACCCGGCCGCAGCATCCTTTCGCTGTAGCGCTGGCGCAAAAGGCAGGTCTGGCCGTCGGCGGTCTCGATCGTGATGTCATCGCCGCTGAAGGCCTGGGGAAACTCGTCACGGAGAAACTGCTCGACCTCCGCCACGCTCATTTTCGCTAACGCCATGCTTCGCCTCACCCTCGCTTCGCATCCCCTGTTACATTAAGTTATCTGCGTCATCCAATTGCAAGAATCCAACCGGAAACGCTTCGATGTCCGCCCAGGCCGCCAGCGCCCCCTCCCCGCAACCGTCGATCCTGCTGCGCGAGACCGTAGGGCCCATCGCGGTCCTGACGCTAAACCGTCCGGCCGCGCGGAACAGTCTGTCGCAGGCGATGATCGCAAGCCTCCATGCCGAGCTCAACGAGATCCGCGACGACAAGGCGATCCGCGGCGTGGTGATCGCAGCCAACGGCCCCGCCTTCTCCGCCGGCCACGATATGAAGGAACTGACCGCGCGCCGCACTGACCCGGATCGCGGCCGCGCCTTCTTTGCCGAGATGATGACCGCCTGCAGCGCAATGATGCAGGCGGTTGTGCACTTGCCGAAGCCCGTGGTCGCTGCCGTCCAGGGCATCGCGACCGCGGCCGGCTGCCAGCTCGTGGCAAGCTGCGATCTCGCGATCGCCTCGGAAGCGGCGAGCTTCGCCACGCCGGGCGTCGATATCGGGCTGTTCTGCTCGACGCCGATGGTGGCGTTGACGCGGAACGTGCCGCGCAAGCAGGCGATGGAAATGCTGCTGACCGGCGAGCCGGTCCCGGCCACGCGCGCCCGCGAGATCGGGCTCATCAATCGCGTGGTTGCAGCCGGCACCGAGCGCGACGCCGCAATTGCACTCGCCGAACAGGTCGCGCTGAAGTCGGCCTACACCGTCAAGCTCGGCAAGGAGGCGTTCTACCGCCAGGCTGAGATGAGCCTTGCGGACGCCTATCGCTATGCGGCAGAGGTGATGACCGAGAACATGATGGCGCGCGACGCCGAGGAAGGCATCGGCGCCTTCATCGAGAAGCGCACGCCAACATGGCGGGATGAATAGAATTCGTCATTGCGAGCGAAGCGAAGCAATCCAGAATCTTTCCGCCGAGGCAGTCTGGATTTCTTCGTCGCTTCGCTCCTCGCAATGACAGCAAAAAGAAGAGCCAATGAACCACGACGCCTATCCCGACAATTACATCCGCGGCATCCTGAACAGCGTGAAGTCGATCGCGATGGTCGGCGCCTCGCCCGTCAATGTGAGGCCGAGCTATTTTGCGTTCAAATATCTGGCGCAGCGCGGCTATGACATGATCCCGGTCAATCCCGGCCATGTCGGCAAGGATCTGCTCGGAAAGCCGTTTGTCGCCTCGCTCTCCGACATCGGCCGCCCCGTCGACATGATCGACATCTTTCGCAACTCCAGCCACATCATGCCGGTGGTCGAAGAAGCGCTCACGCTCGATCCGCTGCCGAAGGTGATCTGGATGCAGCTTGGCGCGCGCGACGACGCGGCCGCGGCGAAGGCCGAGGCGGCCGGGATCAAGGTCGTGATGAATCGCTGCCCCAAGATCGAATACGGCCGCTTGTCGTCCGAGATTTCCTGGATGGGCGTCAATTCGCGCACCCTGAGCTCCAAACGGCCGCCGGCGCCGACGCAAGGCATGCGGCTATCCCTCAATCGGATGAGTGTCGGCGGCGGCGACACCGCGGCATCGGATCGCGCCGCCAAAAACAAGAGCGAACAAAGCTGACGCAATCGCGAAGGATTCATTTCGCTCACGCGACAGCGCGTAGCACGATCGTTTCCGATGTGACGCGGCGCCTTGACGGCGGGCGCGTCGCCGATCAGCATGCCGCGCGATTTCAGATCACAAGAACAGGACGCCCTCAATGAGCGATCGCCTTCCGGGATTTTCGACCCTCGCCGTGCATGCCGGTGCACAACCCGATCCCACCACCGGTGCGCGCGCGACCCCGATTTATCAAACCACCTCTTTCGTCTTCAACGACGCCGACCACGCCGCCTCGCTGTTCGGTCTGCAGGCATTCGGCAACATCTATACCCGCATCGGCAATCCCACCAACGCGGTGCTGGAAGAGCGTGTTGCCGCACTCGAAGGCGGCACCGCCGCGCTTGCGGTCGCCTCGGGCCACGCCGCACAGGTCGTGGTGCTGCAGCAATTGCTCCAGCCCGGCGACGAATTCATCGCCGCGCGCAAGCTCTATGGCGGCTCGATCAACCAGTTCTCGCATGCGTTCAAGAGCTTCGGCTGGAACGTGGTGTGGGCCGATTCCGACGACATCGCGAGCTTCGAGCGCGCGGTGACGCCGCGCACGAAGGCCATCTTCATCGAGTCCATCGCCAATCCCGGCGGCAGCATCACCGACATCGAGGCGATCTCGACGGTGGCGCGCAAGGCGGGCGTGCCGCTGATCGTCGACAACACGCTGGCCTCGCCCTACCTGATCCGCCCGATCGATCACGGCGCCGACATCGTCGTGCACTCGCTGACGAAATTTTTGGGCGGCCACGGCAATTCGCTCGGCGGCATCATCGTCGATGCCGGCACGTTCGACTGGTCCACGGGCGGCAAATATCCGATGCTGTCGGAGCCGCGGCCCGAATATCACGGCATCCGCCTTCAGGAGACCTTTGGCAATTTCGCTTTCGCGATCGCCTGCCGCGTGCTGGGCCTGCGCGACCTCGGACCGGCGCTGTCGCCATTCAACGCCTTCATGATCCTGACCGGCATCGAGACGCTGCCGCTGCGCATGCAGAAGCACTGCGACAACGCTAAAGCCGTCGCCGAATTCCTCGCCGGCCATCCGGCGGTGGCCTCGGTGAGCTATGCGGGCCTGGCAAGCGACAAGTACAACCAGCTTGCACGGAAATACGCGCCGAAGGGCGCAGGCGCCGTGTTCACCTTCAGCCTGAAGGGCGGCTATGACGCCGGCGTCAGCCTGGTGTCGAAGCTGCAACTGTTCTCGCATTTGGCCAATGTCGGCGACACCCGCTCGCTGGTCATCCATCCCGCCTCGACCACGCACAGCCAGCTCGACGACGCCGCCAAGGTGAAGTCCGGCGCCGGCCCCGACGTGGTGCGGCTCTCGATCGGCATCGAGGACAAGGAAGATCTGATCGCCGATCTCGAACAAGCGCTGGGGGCTTAGTTCCTTGTCGTTCCGGGGTCGGTGCTCCGCACCGCCCCGGAATGACGGCGGCCGTTTTGGCCGCAGTCAGTTAACAGTCATTAACCATATCTGCCGCATACATCGTCCTTGGATCGCCCCTTTGATTCGGAGCCGACGATGCTGCGCTGGATGGTACCTGCCCTTGCCGCCATGCTGACGGTCTCAGCTGCCGTTGCCGCCGATCTGCCGGCCACAGCGAGACGGCGCGCTGCCGTGCCGCCGCAGGACCCGCCACAGGTCTATGTCGAGACCGATCCGGATGCGCTGATCTCGCCGGCCTATGGCATCGGCAGCTACATCCGCAACCTGCCGGGCACGCCGCTCCTGCCCGGCTCCAACACCTTGCCGGGCTATTATGGCCGGCCCTGGAGCTACGATTATCAGGGCCCGTACTACGGCGGACCGCAGGTCGGCTATTTCTGGCGCCTGCCCTACGCCTGCGGCGTCTACGGCTACTGCTGACCTGATCAGCCGGCCTGACCGACCGGAACCGCGCGCGGCTGCGCCTGTGCAGATTGTCGCGAGGCCAGCCGCTCCACCTGCATCACTGCAAGCGTCAGCACCACGATCGCAACCGCTTGGTGCGAAAGCGCGAGATCGATCGGCACCTGGTTGAGCAGCGTGAGGATCCCGAGCACCGCCTGCAGGCTGACCGCGGCGAACAGCCAGAGCGCACCGCCGGCCGCTGCGCGTGAACGCACCGCATCAAACGCGTGCAGCGCCGCCAGCACGAACAGCACATAGGCCGTCATGCGATGCTCGAACTGCACCGTCAGCACGTTGTCGAACATGTTGCGCCACCACGGCGTCTCGAACCACAGCCGCTCAGCCGATGGAATGAACGCGCCGTCGATCTGCGGCCAGGTGTTGTAGGCGCGCCCGGCGCGCAGGCCCGCGACCAGCGCGCCGAAATAGATCTGGACGAAGGTCACGATGAGGAGCAGCACGCTCGTGAATCTCAGCCGCGCGGGCGCAACGATCTGCGGACGCTCGGCGAGGCGCCGCACCGTCCAGACGATGCCGGCGAAGATCAGCAGCGCCAGCATCAGATGCGTCGCCAGCCGATATTGCGAAACCTCGACCCGTTCCGTCAGGCCCGAGGCCACCATCCACCAGCCGACGGCGCCCTGGAGTCCGCCGAGCGCGAACAGCAGCCACAACCGCCGCTTCAACTCGCCCGACAGGCCGCCGCGCCACAGGAAGAACAGGAACGGCAAGAGATAGGCAACGCCGATAAAGCGGCCGAGAAAGCGGTGGCTCCATTCCCACCAGAAAATCTCCTTGAACTCGGACAGGCTCATGCCCGCATTGAGCTCGCGATATTGCGGAATCTTCTTGTAGGCCTCGAACGCCTCGGTCCACTGCGCCTCCGACAGCGGCGGAACGCTGCCCGTCACAGGCTTCCACTCGACGATCGAGAGCCCGGATTCCGTCAGCCGTGTCGCGCCGCCGACCAGCACCATCAACGCGATGAGGGCGGCCACGGAAATCAGCCACCAGCGCACGGCGCGATACGGCTCGGACGGTGTGGAATTCGTCGTCATTTCGGGGCCAAAACCAGGACCTGAACCAAAGAGACTTGAACCGGACTGCGTGCCCCTTATAGTCCCCCGCTCCCGCAGCGCAAGTTACGCGAAGGCCGCAGCATTCCGTCATGACGATCCGCACCCGCAAGTTCCTCGGCGCCATCCTGCTCCTGGTGCTGGCCACCGTCTGGGCCCTGCTCGGCATGGCTCTGGCGCAGATGCCGTGGATCGCCGAGTCCGGCTGGCGGCAGGCGATCTACTACGTGGTGGTCGGCATGGGCTGGGTGCTGCCGGCGATGCCGATCGTGAGCTGGATGCAGCGGCCGGATCGCGTCAAATCTTAATTCGTAACGCTGCGGGTCGGTTTCACCGGCGCGAAGGCAACACCGGACACCAGCACGCGCAGCATGCGCAGTGATTGTATCCGGCCGTCCCAGGAAATCCGCGGCAATGCGCGCAGATTGGTGCGCCCCTCTGCATCCACGATGCCGGGGATGGTCGAGACGGCGCTGGCAAAGCCGGCCTCCTCCGCCATGACGACATGGCTGCGCCGGAAAGACGAGCGATCGCCGAACGGAAAGGCCAGATGCCTGATCTCGCGGTCGAAGGCCGCTTCCGCGACCGCCTTGCCCATCGTCATCTCGCGCAACGCGGCGGCGTCCTTCATGTTGGCGAGAACGGGATAGTTCACGGTCGCGCTGCCGACCGTGACCAGCGGATCCGCCGCAAGCCTTGCCAGATCCTCCCAATCCATCGAGGCTTCGCGCGTGAGCGCAGCGAGGTCGATCCGGTAGCGCGTGCAGAGATCGGCGATCGCAGCCGACACATCCGCCGGCGGCAACGAGCGCAGCCAGCTCTCGACGAACGAAAACAGCGCCTGCTTCTCGGCGTTGCCTGTGACGGTGAATCGCTGCTCTTTCTCGCCCATCATCAGGTTGATGCGGCTCTCGCGCGCGATCATCCGCTCGAGCCCGAGCCACCAGGCCTCTCCGACTCCATCGGGAAACGCGGTGGGCACATAGATCGTGAACGGCACGGCGTGGCGCGCCAGCACCGGATAGGCGAAGCTGATCAGGTCCTTGTTGGCGCCGTCGAAGGTCAGCGCCACGAAGCGCCGCTTCTCCGGCAGAGTCACCGCGCGGCGGCAGACATCGTCCATGCCGAGGAAGTCATATCCCCACTGCTTCAGCGCACCAATGGCGCGATCGAGAAATTGCGGACTGATCTCGCTTTCACGCAGCGGCTGAAACGCGCCGCGCCGCCGCGGCCGCACGTGCTGAAACCGCAGGATCGCGCCGGCGCCGCGTCTGCGCAGCACAGCCTGACCGGTGAACCAGGCCAGCTCGAGCCGCAACCGCTCCAGCCATCTGTCGTCGGATGCCAATATCCCACCTTCGCGTTCGCCTGATTGTCATTACCCTTTGTTGACATTTCTTTGCAAAGGTCGGCCACAGGCCGAAATACGCAAATTTTTCGTTTCTCGACAGGTTTCGTGAATGACCATGGCTGCGGCGATGCAAAGCCGGACGGCAGAATCGCCAGCGCGGTCGAAAGCGAGCCGTATCGCGCATGTCGATATCGTCACCGATCTGGCCGAGGCCGAGACGGTCTGGCGCGCGTTCGAGGAGAGCGGCCACCTCTTCACGCCCTACCAGCGCTTCGACCTGCTCAACCCATGGCAACGGCTGGTCGGCAGCCACGAAGGCGCCAGTCCGTTCATCGTCATTGCCCGCGACACCGAGCGCCAGCCGCTCCTGCTGCTGCCACTGTCACTGCGGCAAAGCCATGGCGTGCGCACGGCCTGTTTCATGGGCGGCAAGCATACCACCTTCAACATGGGCTTGTGGAACGCCGAGTTCGCAGCCGACGTCGCCATCGCCGATCTCGACGCGCTGCTTGCGCCGCTGCGCGAGCATGCCGACGTGCTCGCACTGACGCAGCAGCCGCTGCGCTGGCACGACCAGCACAACCCGTTCGCGCAGCTGCCGCGGCAGAGTGCGATCAACGGCTGCCCTCTCCTGGCGATGGAGCCGGGCGGGCCGCCCGCATCGCGGATCAGCAACTCCTTCCGCCGCCGGCTCAAGAGCAAGGAAAAGAAGCTCCAGGCGCTTGCCGGCTATCGTTATCACCTCGCCACCACGGATGCGGACGTCACCCGCCTGCTCGACTGGTTCTTCCACGTCAAGCCGGCGCGGATGGCCGAACAGAAACTGCCCAACGTCTTTGCCGAGCCCGGCGTCGAAGCGTTCATCCGCAGCGCATGCCTGTCGCCGCGCGGCGAAGGCCGCGTCATCGACATCCATGCGCTCGATTGCGACGACGAGGTGATCGCGATCTTCGCCGGCGTCGCCGACGGCCAGCGCTTCTCGATGATGTTCAATACCTACACGATGTCCGAGCACGCCCGCTACAGCCCCGGGCTGATCCTGATGCGCTACATCATCGACCGCTACGCCGAACGCGGCTACCGCTCGCTCGATCTCGGCATCGGCTCGGACGATTACAAGCGCATGTTCTGCAAGGACGACGATGACATTTTCGACAGCTTCGTGCCCCTGACCGCGCGGGGAAAACTCGCGGCGATGGCGATGTCCTCGCTGAGCCACGGCAAACGGCTGGTGAAGCAGAACCAGATGTTGTTCGATCTGGCGCGGCGGCTGCGGCAGACGTTCGGGTAGCGAGATGCCCTTCCCTTCTCCCCTTGTGGGCCTGTTGCGTAATTCGTCAATTGTGATTCCCTAAGGCAAAGCCTCGGAGGGTAGCGATGGCGGTCAAGCGGACGGGACAGCCGAGCTTTGTGGAAGC
>NZ_JASAUS010000029.1:0-73313 GCF_029953005.1 Bradyrhizobium sp. Mp27
CATAAACGTCCTGCCTGACCGGCTACTGCTGTTCAGCGGCGCTGACGGCGATCATCAGGTGGGGGAGTTTCAAGTGACCATACCCGGGGGATTTTGACCGACCCACGGGGATACAAAGGGCACTTACTCCGAAACGTTCAACATCGTCGTCATGAGGACCTATCTGGATGCCAACCCGGCGCTGGTTGAGAAGTTCATCGCCGCGCTGATCGACGCCGAGGTCTGGATGGAGGCACACCAGGATGAAGCGATCACGGTCGTGGCGGACGCGGTCGGCATGAAGCGGGACGACCTCGCTCCGATCTGGGCCGACTATGTTTACCGGGTGCGTCTCGACGACCGGCTGATCGAGATTCTCAAGACCCACTCCGCATGGCGCCTCGAGAGCGGCAACCATCCTCCGGGAGCGGCGATGCCCGACTTCAGCAAGGTCGTCGTCGCCGAGCCGCTGAAGAAGGTCGACCCCGCACGCGTCACGCTCTCGTGGAAATAGGCACCCGCACAGCCATGCAGGATGGCACCTCAGCAGGACAGGAGATTGCTCTCCGCACTGACGGTCGCGGTCGGCGGCCGGATTCAGCTCGTCTTCGCCGCCTCAATATTCTGGTCGGGGCGCTTTCGCTCCCCCTTTTCATCGGCCTCTGGGAACTGGTCTCCCGTTCCGGGGCCGTCAACATGGTGCTGTTTCCGCCGCCGACGGTGGTTGCTGCGGCGGTCCTTGAGTGGATACGAAGCGGACAGTTCCTTGGCGATTTGCTGGCCAGCCTCTTTCGCGTCACCACGGGGTTCATCTTAGGCGGCGCGCTCGGCATCCTGCTCGGTATCCTCACCGGCCAATTCCCTGTTGTCTCGAGCTTGCTGTCCCCGCTATTCCACATCCTGCGGCCAATTCCGCCGATTGCTTTCGTGCCGATCGTCATCCTCTGGTTCGGCCTGTCGGAGGCGGGAAAACTGTTCCTCGTCGTATGGGGCGTGTTCTTCACGGTTTGGCTTTCGACCCACATCGGCGTGCAGAAGGTCGACCGCGGCCTGATTCGGGCGGCGTTGATGCTCGGCACGCCCCGGCGGCAGATGCTCCAGGAGATCGTGCTGCTGGGCGCGCTTCCCTACATCGTGGTCGGGTTGCGCACCGCCGTCAGCATCTCCTTTTACACGCTTGTCGCCGCCGAACTCGCAGGCGCTTTCGCCGGCATTGTCTACAGGATCGAGATTGCGCAGCAGAATTTGCAAACGGGCCAGGTCATGGGCGGGCTCGCAGCGCTCGGGTTGATTTCGTTCGCTGCCGACAGGCTGTTTTCGGCTGTTGCGGAACGTACTGTCTGGTGGCGTTGATGTCGGGAGCTCGATCGATCATGAAATTGGCTCTGGCAAGTTCGCCAGCCTCCGTCGAACCGGCGCGGAAACAACCGGTCATTCAAGTCTCAAACCTGAGCATCGTTTTTGACACCCGCCGCGGGCAGACCATCGCGGTGGATCGCGTTTCCTTCGACGTGGCGCCTGGCGAGTTCGTTTGCATCGTCGGGCCCTCCGGCTGCGGCAAGTCGACGGTGCTCAATACGATCGCCGGACTGGAAGTGCCGTTTGAAGGCGACATCCTGGTAGAGGGCTCGCGTGTCTACAGCCCGCGACCCGATGTCGGCATGGTGTTCCAGCAGCCGCATCTTTTCCCCTGGAAGTCGGTCCGCAGGAACATCGCCCACGGCCCCAGGATGCTTGGGAAGTCCAGGATGGAAGCGAATGCCATCGCCGACGATCTGATCGCGATGGTCGGTCTCAAGCGTTTCGCCGACGCCTATCCGAACACGCTGTCCGGGGGCATGCAACAGCGCGTGGCGATCGCGCGAGCGTTGGCCAATCAGCCCCGCGTGCTGCTGATGGACGAGCCCTTCGGGGCCCTCGATGCGCAGACCCGGGCGGTGATGCAAGACAATCTGCTGGAGCTGCGCGACCGGATCAAGGCGACGATCGTGTTCGTCACGCATGACATCGATGAAGCCATCGTGCTGTCCGACCGTGTTCTCATCATGAGCGCGGGACCCGGCCGCATTCTGCGCGAAGTCGCGGTCAAGCTGCCGCGCCCGCGGTCGAGTTCTGTCATGGTCGAGCCAACCTATCTTTCCCTCAAGAAGGATTGTCTCGACGTCATCCGCGCAGAAGGGTTGCGGGCGTTCAATCAGTCGGACGCGAGCTGATCCCCAAGAACCCGGAAATCGCGAAGCAGCCCGCAGCGCGCTGGCATGGTTCTTGAATAATCGATGCCGGGTCTCACCGTGGAGCCGGCGATGCACAGGGCGAATAGCGCGATAGCGGCAGGCGTGATGCTGGCCGAGTCGGACAATCTCGTCAGGCCGCTGCCCGGCTTGCTGGACGGTCTCAACCGGGCTGATTGCAATCGGCTGCGTGCGATCGGACGCGAGAAGGCCCTGGAAGCCGGCCAACTGGTTTGGTCTCAGGGCGACACACAGGCTGGGATCTACCTGATCAGCGAGGGACGCATACGCAGCTACTATGCGGCGCCGTCGGGGCGCGAGGTCACGCTCGCCTACTGGTTTCCCGGCAACTTCGTCGGCGGCCCCGATATATTCGGAACGGGCCCGCACATGTGGTCATCGGTTGCGGCCGAATCCAGCCTGTTGACGTTCATGCCGGGACTGGCGCTGCGGCGGCTTGCGCTGGAATCGCCGGCGATCGCCGTCGCCTTGCTGGATGCCCTGGCATTCAAGGCGCGATGCTATTCGGCGATGGCCCAGATGCTCGGGACGCGCTCGGTGACCGAGCGGCTGCATAGCCTGTTGATCTTCCTGTCGCACGTCTACGGCGTGAAGCGCGACGGCGAGATCGTCATCGGGATGCCGTTTACCCACGGCGATCTCGCCAATCTCATCGGATCCACCCGCCAATGGGTGACGGTACAGCTCGCACGGCTCCAGCAGGAAGGCGTGATCAGGTACGACAGATCCGTGATTTCGATCCTGGATCTTTCGACGCTCGAGCAAGAGATGGAATGAATTCCGACCTTCAGCCGCCAGACTTCAATTCGAACGCCGCTCGGCCTGCACTGGCCTCGAACCGCCGCGCCAGTCCGATCAGCGCGCGATCATGCCAGGCCGGCGCCAGCAGGGTCACGCCCATGGGCATGCCGTTCGGCAATGTCGCGTTCGGAACCGCCACGCCGCAGAGATCGAGCAGATTGGCAAAGTACGAGTAGTAGCCGAGGCGATTGTTGAGGGTGATCGGATCGCGATCCATCTCCTCCAGCGTGAATGGCCGCGGTGCGGTCGGGACCACCAGCGCATCGATACCCGCAAAGATCGCCTCGGCGTCGCGGCGAAGCCGGTGCAAACGGTGAATGGCACCAAATGTATCGATCGCTGAATAGCCGGCGGCCGAGCCCAGCACGGTCCTCGTGACATCAAGCAGGGAGCCGGAATCGATGTCCATAAGCGAAGCGATGGCCGAGTGCCGCTCCGCGACCCAGGGTCCGCTGAACATCAACTCCCCGGCCTGGCGGAACGGCGCGAAGTCCACCTCGATCGCCGTTCCCCCGATCTCCGTGAAACGCTCGCAGGCGCGCTCATAGAGCTCGCCGCATTCCGGCATGCCGAAGCATTCGAGATCGGCGGACGCAATGCGGCCGAAGCGGAAGGATGGCACTGTTCCCGTGGCGAAAGAAAAGGCCCTGGGCAAGCGGCTGTAGGGATCTTCGAAATCGAACCCTTCGATGATTTCGATGATCGCCTCGCCGTCGCTGACGGTGTTGCAGAACACCGAGACGCAATCGATCGTGGGGCAATTCGGCACCAGCCCGCGTGATGACACCAGCCCAACGGTCGGCTTGATTCCGACGATGTTGTTGAAGCCGGCAGGTATGCGGCCGGAGCCGCCGGTATCGGTGCCGAGCGCGAACGCGACGTGCCCGGCCGCAACGGCGACCGCGGACCCCGAACTGGAGCCTCCCGCAATATAGCGCGCATCGGCAACCGACGCGCAGGCGCCATAGGGCGAACGCGCACCGGACAGGCCTGTGGCGAACTGATCGAGATTGGTCTTTCCGAGGCAAATTGCGCCGGCCGCGGTGAGGCGTTCGACACTGTGCGCGGAATGCCAGGGCGTGTAGCTGAACGCCGGGCATGCGGCAGTGGTCGGCATTCCCTCGACATCGATATTGTCCTTCACACCAAAGGGAATGCCGAGCAGCGGAAGATTTTCGCCCGTCCGCGCGCGCGCCACGAGCTTACGGCATGCTTCGAGCGCCTCCTCCCGCGGACGGAGATAGATCCAGCAATTGCGGTCGCGCTCGGCCTCGATCCGGTCATACGCCGTTTCGATCGCCTCCAGCGGCAGGGACGAATTCCTGGCAATGGTTTCGTGATTTGTCCTGGAGCGCGCGACAGACTGGCTCACCGAATATCTCCCTCTCTAACCGGCAGGTGCGAAATTGCGGGAGCTCTGCGCAGGCAACAAGCAATTAAGTGCTTCGCGCAAAATGGTCGGCCGTATCAGGATATAACCGGCTCAAAGAAAAAGGGCGCCGTGCCGAAGCACGACGCCCTTGTCCTTAATCTGCGTACGATCAGTTGGTCTGCTGGATCGCCGACAATTCCCAGCCGCTGCCCGGACGGCGGGCAAAGGTCCAGATCTCGGTGGCCTCGCCCGGCTGCTCGCTGCCGGCGACAACCGTACCGCTGTTGCGGTCCAGCGTCTTGTCGGTCAGGGCGAAGCGCAGCGCCACCGTGGCGTATTCGGTCTCGCCTTCGCGCCAGGCTTCCGCGAGGTCACCCTGCAACAGCTTGACGTTGGTCACCTTGTTGACGACGTTGCGCGCGCGGTTCTGGCCGAGGTCCTGCTCGAAATAGGAGACCATTTCCGGCGTCGCAAGCGTGTGCAGTTTGGCCACGTCCTCGTTCGACCATGCGGTCTGGACATCGCCGAGCAGGCGCTCGAATGCCTCATAGTCATCAGGCTTGATCTCGAGCGGTGCGTTGTTGGCGCCGCCGAAGCCGAAGCCGCCGAGACCACCGCCAAGTCCACCACCGACGCTACCGCCACCGAGGCCGCTGCGATAGTTCGGCTGCGGTCCCTGACCGCTGCCTGCATCAGCATTGGCATAGGCCGCCTGCTGCGAGTGGCGGCGCTGCCACCAGGACATCGCCAGCCGCACCACCAACACCACGAGCGCGATCTGGATGATCAGGCCAATGATCGACGACAGGCCGCCGAGGCCACCGAACAGGCCGCCGCCGAACAGCATGCCGAGCAGGCCTGCGCCGAGGAAGCCGGCCGCAAGGCCGCCCATGAAGCCACCGGCGCGGCCGAACAGGCCGCCACGCGCGGGTGCGGCGGCAGCCGAATTCATGCCGGCACCCGGCTGGGTGTAAGTCCGGTTGAACTGCGAGGTCGAGCCCGGCGCGGTCGTGGTCGAAGGCGGCGCCGAATAGGTGCGCGAGCCGCGCGACCCCGACGACATTCCACCACCGACGCGGGCGTCGGCGGACGAAATCACCAGCGCAGTCGGCAGCGCAAGCGCCAGCATGACGGCGAGGGTCTTCAAGAGAGTGCGGGAGCGTTGCGAGAAAGTCATGTGCGTTTCCCAAATCCCCGGCATGGGGACGTGCTCCTAACATGGGCAGACTTCCCGAAAAGTGAAGCCGGTTTCGGAACTTATGGCTGCGGCCCTCAGTCGCGGGGATGTGGCAAAAGCCCATATTTGGCGGGGGTTTGGCCGGGGGCGCTGAGGAACCGCGGTCGCGGGTTACCGGCGGGTTTACGACAGGAATGCCGCTTTTTCCTCGTCGTTTCGAGGAACTCTCGCAAATCGACAGTGGTGGCCGCCGTCATCCCGCCTTTGCCATCGTCTCCTTTACGGCCGCCACGAGCTGGCTGAGCGTGAACGGCTTTGGCAGGAAGTCGAATTGCTGGCCTTCCGGCAGGCTCTTCTCGAAGGCGTCCTCGGCGTAGCCGGAGACGAAGATGAACTTGATGTCGGGATTCTTCTCGCGCATCGCCTTCAGCAGCGTCGGGCCGTCCATCTCAGGCATCACGACGTCGGAGACGACGAGATCGATCGCACCGCTCTGCTCCTCCAGGACCTCCATGGCCTCGACGCCGTTCTCGGCCTCGACCACGGTGTAGCCGCGCGAGCGCAGGCCGCGTGCGTTCAGCGCGCGCAGGCCCTCTTCGTCCTCGACGAGAAGAATGGTGCCCTGGCCGGTGAGATCGGTGCGCGGCTTGGCCTCCGCCGCCGCAGGTGCGGTCTCCTTCGCGGCGCCATTGGCCGCGCCGACCACTGCTGCGGGCTGCTCCTGCACCTCCGGCTCGGCGTGATGGCGCGGCAGGAAGATATGGAACGAAGTCCCCTGCCCCGGTTCCGAGTCCACGTAAATGAAGCCGCCGGTCTGCTTGACGATGCCGTAGACGGTGGAGAGCCCGAGGCCGGTGCCCTTGCCCACTTCCTTGGTCGAGAAGAACGGCTCGAAAATCTTGTCGCGGATATCGGCGGGGATGCCGGTGCCGGTGTCGGCGACCTCGATCCGCACATAGTTCGCGGCCGGCATGCCCTTGTAGGCGAGCTTGGCCGCTTCTTCCGCGGTGACGTTGGCGGTGCGGATGATCAGCTTGCCGCCGTCGGGCATGGCGTCGCGCGCGTTCACCGCGAGGTTGACGATCACCTGCTCGAACTGGGAGACGTCGACCTTCACCGGCCAGAGATCGCGGCCGTGGATGGTCTCGTGCTTGACCTTTTCGCCGATCAGCCGGCGCAGCAGCATGGCGAGATCGGACAGCGCATCGCCGAGGTCGAGCACCTGCGGCCGCAGCGTCTGCCGCCGCGAGAACGCCAGCAACTGCCGCACCAGCGTCGCGGCGCGCGTCGCGTTCTGCTTGATCTGCATGATGTCCTGGAACGACGGATCGGTCGGCTTGTGCGCGTTCAGCAGGAAGTCGTTCGCCATCATGATGGCGGAGAGCACGTTGTTGAAGTCGTGGGCGATGCCGCCGGCGAGCTGGCCGACCGTCTCCATCTTCTGCGACTGGTTGATCTGGTTCTCCAGCGCGCGCCGCTCGGTGGTCTCGAGCATGTGCACGATGGCGGCTTCGGCGTCGTTCTCGGCGGCATCCACCGGCGTGACGAAGAACTGGCCCCAGCGTTCCTTGGTTCCTTCGAGCGCCACCTCGACCGGCGCGACGTCGGCCTGGCCCTCCGCGGCCTGGTTGATGGCCGTGATCAAAAGGTGCCGGTCGCGCGAATTGACCGCGCGGAAGATCGACTTGCTGGCGCTGTCGAGCCCGAGGGCCTGCCCGAGCTTGGCGTAGCGCGCGTTGGCGCGCACGACGTTGCCGCCACGGTCGACGGTCGCGATCGCCATCGGCGTATGGTCGAAGAAGCGCATGAAGCGCACTTCGGCGGCGCGGTCGGGATCGCTGCGCTCGTCGCGGGCGCGGCTGATGACGAGCGTGCGCGACGGCCCCGGCGCGCCGTCGGCACCGAAGGCGAGCTTGTGATAGAGCCGCACCGGCATGGTCTTGCCGGTGCGCATGCGCAGGTCGATGTCGAAGACTTCCGTCTTCACCTCGCCCGGCACTGCCACGATCGCAGTAAGCAGCGAGGCGCCATCGCCGGAGACGATGTCGGTGAGCTTCAGCCCGCCCGAGCCGATCTCGGCGAGATCATAGTCGAGCCAGTTCGCCAGCGTCGCGTTGACATAGGCGAGCTCGCCGGCCGGATTGACCGAGAAGAAGCCGCAGGGCGCGTGATCGAGATATTCGATCGCGTGCTGGAGTTCCTGGAACACGTCCTCCTGGCGTTCGCGGTCGCGGGTGATGTCGGCGATCGACCACACCGCGTATTTCGCCTCGCGCTTCCCGGTGCCGAGCGGGCGCACCCGCATGCGCAGCCAGCGGCCCTGGCTGCCGTCATGGCCGGAGATGCGCACCTCTTCCTGCTGCCGTTTTCCTTCGCGCGCGGCCTTGAGCAGGCGGAACACGGCTTCGGAGACGTCGGGGTTGCCGATGAAGACGCGCTCCACGGGCCGCACCTCCTGCGGTCCGCTGGCGCCGGTGAGCGTCAGATAGGCGGCATTGGAATAGACCACGTGACCGCGGGGATCGGTCACGGCCAGGCCGTCGAAGGCGTGGTCGGCAATGCGCCCCATCACGGGATCGTCGAGACTGCGGTCGACGAAGCGGATGATGCCGGCGGCGAAGGCGAACAGGTTGAACAGGCCGACCATCGCCAGCACGGCGAGGATGCCGAGGATATAGGGCTGCGCCTGCGCGCGCCCGAGCGTCATCAGCCCGACGGCGACGGCGACGAGGCCGGCGGCCACCAGCAGCACCAGCGCAATGCTGCCCGAGCGCGGCGACGGCTCGTGCGCCGCAACGGGCTCGCGTGTGAGGTCGTGGTCGGTCTCGGCAGTCATTTCAAGCTGGCACAGCCTGTCGGCAGAGAATCAACGCGCTACGGGGCGCGTGGGGTCCTCCCTGCCTGAATCGGACCCGCAGGCGCAAGGGCAGCAAGGGCGAAAGGTACGCTGATTCCCAGATTACGGCCATTTCCGGTACTTTTCGGGCATTTTATCCGCGTCCGGCACCGAATCCGTGCTTCAGCCGCATGACGTAACCGATGACCTCGGCGACAGCATGGTAGTGCTCGGTCGGGATTTCCTGGTCGATTTCGACGGTGGCGTAGAGCGCGCGGGCGAGCGGCACGTTCTCGACGATCGGGATGTCGTGCTCGCGCGCGATCTCCCGGATCTTGAAGGCGAGGTTGTCGACGCCCTTGGCGACGCAGATTGGCGCAGACATGCCGCGCTCGTAGGACAGTGCGATCGAATAGTGGGTCGGGTTGGTGATGATCACGGAGGCCTTGGGAACCGCCGCCATCATGCGCTTCTTGGAGCGCTGCTGGCGCAATTGCCGGAGCTTGCCCTTGATGTGCGGGTCGCCTTCGGACTGCTTGAACTCTTCCTTGATCTCCTGGAGCGACATCTTCTGCCGCTGGAACCAGCTGCGATATTGGAAGAAATAGTCGCCAATGGCGATGATCGCGAGCGCCGCGACCACTGCGCCGAGCAGATGAATGGTCAGGCTGGTGCTGGCGCCCAGCATCGCGGCCGGATCGAGCCTGACCATCGCCTCCATGCGATGGCGCTCCGGCCACAGGACCACGGTCATGACCGCGCCGAGCACGACCAGCTTGCCGAGCCCCTTGAGGAAGTTCGCGGCTGCCTGCTTGCCGAAGATGCGCTTGAGGCCCTCGGCCGGCGACAGCTTGCTGAATTTGGGTTTGAGGGATTCGGCCGACCAGACCAGGCGGTGCTGGAGCACGTTGCCGGCAATCGCCGCCAGCACCAGCATCAGCAGGGGCACGCCGATCGCTGCGAGCACGGCGACCTCGATCTGCTGCATCAGCGCGAGCAGAGCCCTGCCGTCGGTCTTGATCATCCAGGAATTGGCGAGCAGGTTGCGCATCGGCGTCACCAGCCCGCTGCCCACCGAGCCCGAGAAGGTGGAGACCACGAGCGTGCCGCCCGCGATCATGAACCAGGTGTTGATCTCCTGGCTCTTGGCGACGTCGCCGCGTTCGAGCGCCTCTTCGAGACGCTTTTGTGTCGGGTCTTCTGTTTGACTGTCGGGATCGTTGTCGTCTGCCATCGATCACCTATTTGAGCGGCATCATCTGGTGCATCACACCGATGAAATAGTCGAGATACGTGCCCATCATCGCGGTGAGCACCACGGCGAGCACCAGGAAGCCCACGAAGATCGACAGCGGCACGCCGACGAAATACACCTGCATCTGCGGCATCAGCCGCGCCAGCACGCCGAGCCCGATGTTGAAGACGAGGCCGAACACCAGGAACGGTCCGGAAAGCTGCAAGCCCAGGCTGAACGCGGCGGCAAAGGCGCGCGTCGCCAGCGAAGCGACGTCGCCGCTCGATACGGTCTCACCGGGCGCGAAGATCGTGTAGCTGTCGTTCAGCGCGGCGATCACCAGATGATGGCTGTCGGTGGCAAACAGCAGCGTCACCCCGAGCATGGTCAGGAAATTGCCGACCAGCACGCCCTGCTGTCCCTGTGTCGGATCGACCGAAGTGACGAAGCCGAGCCCCATCTGCTGCGCAATCACGGCGCCCGCGACCTGAAGCGCCGACAACGTCACGCGCGCGGTCGCCCCCAGCACGATGCCGATCACGATCTCATGCAGCATCATGACCAGCAGCGGCGCGATCGAGCCCATGTCGACATGGTAGGCGTTGCGATGCAGCGGCAGGATGATCAGCGTGAGCAGCAGCGCGATCGCCAGCTTGATCCGCGTCGGAATGTTGGTCTCGCCCAACCCCGGCAACAGCATCACCATCGCACCGACCCGGGCGAAGGCGAGCATGAAGGAAGCGGCGAGCGCCGGCAGCAGCGAGACGTCGATGCGCATGTCGGGCGCATTGTGCCTCAGCCGCCGATGATTCGCGACGAGATCCGCATCATGTGGGAATGGAGTGCGTCGGCCATGAACGGCAGCGCCAGCAGCATCGTGGCGAAGATGGCCAGGATCTTCGGCACGTAGATCAGCGTCTGCTCCTGGATCTGCGTCAGCGCCTGGAACAGCGACACGACGACGCCGACCACGAGGCCGACCACCATCAGCGGCGACGATACGATCACGATGGTCCAGATCGCATCACGCGCGACGTCGAGGGTTTCAGGTCCGGTCATATTCTTTTTCTCACTGTGAGTTGTTCATCATTCCGGAGCTCGCGACGTCGTCGCGCCCCGGAATGACGGGACCGATCAGATCGGCATCTTCATGATGTCTTCATATGCCGCGATCACGCGGTCGCGGACTGAGACCAGCGTGGACACCGCGACGTCGGTGTCGGCGACCGCCGTCACCACATCCATCACGTTGGCCTTGCCGGCGGCCATCGCCACCGTCTGCGCGTCGGACTTGCGGCCGGACTCCATGACGCTGCCGACAGCGTCTTTCAGGAGCGACGCGAAGGACTGCCCGCTCGCTTCGCTGCCCTTGCCGGCGCCGCTGTTCTCCAGCACGCGGGCGAGGTTGGCATAAGCATTGGCTGCGATTGTCGGTGATGCCATGGCTTAATTGTCCTGTTCAGCTCTTGAGGATGTCGAGCGTGCGCTGGATCATCCGGCGCGTCGCACTGATGATGTTGAGATTGGCCTCGTAGGACCGCTGCGCGTCGCGCATGTCGGTCATCTCGACCACCGAGTTCACGTTGGGATATTTGACGTTGCCGGTCGCATCGGCCGCCGGATTGCTCGGTTCGTATTTGGTGCGGAAGTTCGACTGGTCCGGCTTGATCCTGCCGAGGGTGACGACCTGCGCGTCGAGCGTGCGGTCGAGCGCGGAGGAGAAGGTTGGCACCTTGCGCCGGTAGGGATCGCCGCCTGATGTCTGCGAGGTCGAATCCGCATTCGCGATGTTTTCGGAGATCACCCGCATGCGCCCGGCCTGCGCGCGCAGGCCGGATGTCGCGATCGCCATCGAGCGGGCAAAGTCGCTGCTGTCATTCGCCATGGCCTACCTCCAGCTCTTTGGTTTGAGCATGATCTGGTCGGAAAACCGCTGCACACTCTTCCGGATCATGCCCTAGCCTTTGCCGATCGCGGTCTTGAGCAGACGCAGACTCTTGGAATACAGCGAAGTCACCGCCGCATAGTCCATCTGGTTGCTGGCGGCCTTCATCATCTCCTCTTCGAGATTGACGGCGTTGCCCGCGGGACGGGTCTCGAAACCTGCATTCCTATTCTGGTCGAACGCCGAGGCAGCACCTGACGGCGTCATGTGGGAGCCGCTGGTGCGGGTGAGCGCCAGGGGGCCCATCGAGCCCGTGACCGCTCCCGCCTTGTCGAGCTTCGGCTCGACGAGGTCGCGCGGCCGGAATTTGGGCGTATCGGAATTGGAGACGTTCTCGGACAGGACGCGCTGGCGTTCCTGGTGCCACTGCATCTTGGTGCGAAGCGCCGACAGCTCCGGGAGGTCGTTGATGGACATCGTTGCGGCTCCTTCCGCCTCTCGGACCAAAGGCCCGTAGCTAGGCAGAATTTGCCGCGTGTATGGTTAACAGGTGGTTAAAGATGGCATCGATGCATGTCCCTTGATGGAACACCACTTTGCGCCCCCGTGATTCTACGCATCCAAAAGCGGCATTAACCCAACCGTTTGGCGGGCCATGCACAGGCCAAGAAGTCGTTTTGGATCGAGCGATTCATAGGTTATTAAGAGCTGGGGACGGCAAAACTTGCCGTGGGACGTTAAGAAATCGCAGTTTGGGGCATCCCACGCCGATGGTCGGCGCGTCTGACCATGGGCACGAGAAAAGCGCCATTTGTCGGGGACAAGTATGCAAGGCAGCCCAATCACCTTCATCGTGGCGTTCATCGTCGTTCTGGCGTTGATCGGCGTCGCCGCATGGTTGGTTCGCCGATTCGCCAGCAGCCGGCTCGGTGCCAACACCCAGCGCGGCCGGATGCCCCGGCTTGCCGTGATCGATGCCGCCGCGGTCGATGGCCGGCGCCGCCTGGTGCTGGTCCGGCGCGACAATGTCGAGCATCTCCTGATGATTGGCGGTCCCACCGACATCGTCGTCGAGCCCAATATCGTGCGCGCCGCGCCCGGCCGCGACCAGCTTCCGCAGCGTTCCAATGCCGCCGAGCCGCCGCGCCTTGCCCCGATGCCCGATACCAGCAGCTGGACCGACGAAGCTCCGCGGCCCGAACTGCTCGATCATCCCGAACCGCAAATGCCCGAGCCACCGCCGCCGCGGCCGCGTCCCTCCTTCGCCGACGAGGTCCGCCGGCCCGCCCCCGCGCTGGCCGAGCGCCGCAACGAACCGCCACTGGCGGGCTTTCCGCCTGAGCCGATCCTGCCGCCGCGCCCCGAGCGCGAGGCACGCCCCGAGCCGGTTCCGCCGCGCATCGCCCGCAACGAGCCTCCGCTGATGCCACGTCCCCCGCGGCAGACCGAGCCGGTGAAAGTCCCGCCGGTGCGCGCCGAGCGCGCGGCCGCGCCACCGCCTCCCCCGCCCGTGCCGCAGGCTCCGCCCGTTCCGCCGCCGGCCCCCGCTCCTGCCGCGCCCTCGAACGCCGAGCAGAATCTCGCCGAGATGGCGCAGCGGCTCGAAGCCGCGCTGCGCCGCCCCGCCGGCGAGACGGTCGCGCCTCCGGTTGCGCCCGAGCCGCCCGCGCCACCGCCGCCCCGCGCCGCACGCAGCGAGCCGCCGGCACCACCGACTCCGCCCGCAAAGCCGGCCGCGGAGAAGACCAGCTTTGAAAATCTCGAAGACGAGATGGCCTCGCTGCTCGGCCGTCCGAAGCCGTCTTCGTGAGGCTGCCGGCCCTCCCGCGTAGAGTTGTTTTTCTTTCTGTCCTGATCGCCGCGGCTTCGCTCGCGATGCCTGCGCATGCGCAGGACATCAGCATCAATCTCGGCGGCCAGGGAGGCGGCGTCACCGAGCGCGCGATCCAGCTCATCGCGCTGCTCACGGTGCTGTCGATCGCGCCGTCGATCCTGATCATGATGACGTCATTCACGCGCATCGTGGTCGTCTTGTCGCTGCTGCGCACCGCGATGGGCACGGCGACCGCGCCGCCGAACTCGGTGATCATCGCGCTCGCGATGTTCCTTACCTTCTTCGTGATGGGACCTGTGCTGCAGAAGTCCTACGACGAAGGCATCCGCCCACTCGTCGCCAACCAGCTTGGCGTCGAGGACGCACTCCAGCGCGCTTCCGTCCCCTTGCGCGGCTTCATGCAGAAGAACGTGCGCGAGAAGGACCTCAAGCTGTTCCTGGATCTCTCCCGCGAGCCGCCGCCGGCCACGCCGGATGACCTCGCCCTGCGCATCCTCGTCCCCGCCTTCATGATCTCCGAGTTGAAGCGCGCCTTCGAGATCGGCTTCCTGCTGTTTCTCCCCTTCCTGATCATCGACCTCGTCGTCGCCTCCGTGCTGATGTCGATGGGCATGATGATGCTGCCGCCCGCAACGATCTCGCTGCCGTTCAAACTGATCTTCTTCGTGCTGGTCGATGGCTGGTCGCTGGTGGCGGGAAGCCTCGTGCAGAGTTACGGGGGCGGATAACTGCGGCTCCATCCGCCGTCATGCCGCGGCTTGCCGTCTTCGCTGAAGCTTCGCCGGCCGAGCGCCCTTATGGGCCCGGCGTAGCCTAGCGGAGCCGGGACCGGGGCATCCAGTACGCCGCGGCCTTTCGATTTCATCACTGCGGTCTCTGGAATACTGGATCGCCCGATCAAGTCGGGCGATGACACCGAGAACGTGGCTTACAGTGAGACGGCGTCAACAGCGCCCCTACCCCTTCACGTCATACTGCTTGCTGAGGTGATCGCCGATCTGGACCAGCATGGCGACGCTTTCGGGGAAGCCCGGCTTATCCGTCGCGGCCTGGTCGGCATCGGCGCGGAATTCCCAGCTGTCGCCGTCGCGGACGATCGAGATGACGAGGTCATCCGGACCATCGGCATGGACCTTCAATTCGGCCCGCGCCATGGCGATGAGTTCGGCTTCGGTCTTGGCAGGCTTGCTCATATCGACGCTCTCCCGGCATGAAGACGCGCAGGTTGCCGCTTCAACGGGCACCTGTCGAGAGGCCTCGTGGTAGCAGGGTTCCTACCGCGTCATCTTGATCTGGCGCACGACGGGGATCGTGGGCAGCGAGCCGGTGTGGTCGGCCTCATCCTTGGCTTGCGGCGAGGCCGGCGCGCGGGCGGTGGCATCGGGGAAGCGCTGCTTCATCTCGCGCAGGAAGCCGTCGAGCGTATCGACGCTGGCAGCGAGCTTGGCGATCTCGGCGAATTCGGCGCTGGAGGACGCTGCCGGCTTGCTCGCGATGTCGAAGGCGACCCGGTCCGCACTCTCGCTCATCAGCGGCGCATATTTCTCGCGGAAGCGCGACAGGCCGATCGAATCGTCGGCGAGCGCGTAGCCGACGGCGGCGCGGATGATGTCGCTCTTCTCCACCGCGTTGAGCGGCTTGAAGTCGCGGAAGCGGTCGCCGTAATAGAGCTCGATCTGCTCGGCGGATTCGCGCCAGCGCCGCGCCGCCCAGAAGATGTCGGAGCGCAGGCGGAGCACCTCGCGCCCGGAAACGTTGGAGACTATGTCGAGCGCGAGATCGTGGCGGCCGACGTCGCTCTGCGCGCGCGCCTCCAGCAGCAGCCGCTGCTGCCGCAGCTCGCCGGAGAGATCGCTGATGCGGCTCGCGCGCAGCGCCGAGATCGCCATGTCGGGCTTGCGGTTGGCGAGGTAGATCATGGACAGGCGCGCGGCGACCTGGGCGCGGGCTGCGCCTTCGAGGCGATGGTCGACCTGGTACTGCAACAGCTCGGCAGCCTGGTCGAGCAGGTCGATCGAGGCGAGACGGTCGGCGAGCCGGCGGATCAGCTCGTCGCCGCGGCGGCCGATCGGCGTCAGCTCGCGGAACTCGTAGAACATCCCGAGCGCCTCGACCGGCGGCAGCTCGTCGACCTTGGGCCCCAGGAAGATCTGCGTGAACAGGTCGGAGGCGAGGTCCTGCGCCTGACGCGAGGCCTCGGCGTTCGGCTGGAGCCTTGTCGCGGTGCGCGCCGCCCTGAGCGCGTCCCGGTAGCGCCCGTTCTCGGCATATATCTGCGACAGCATCTGGAGCGTCTTGACCTCGATCGAGTCGCCCCGCCAGGTCATCGACAGCGTCTCGAGCTCACGCAGCGCGTCTTCCTTGCTGATCTCGTCGCGCTTCTGCCAAAGCGCCACTTCGAGCTGCTTGGCCTCGGCCGCCGCCTGACGATCGTTCGAGGCGACCGCGAATTTGTAGTCGTCGAGCGCGTCCTTGTCGTGGCCGAGCGCCTCGGCGAGCCGGCCGCGCAGCACGGCGAAGCCGGGCGCCGCCTCTGGCGATATGCCGACCACCTCGATCTCGCTGCGGCGCTTGGAGGCGCCGGCATAATCCTTCACCTCGAGCGAGGCGCGCATCGCCTCCATCGTCACGATGCGCTGGATGTCGATCGGCAGCGAGGCGATGGCGAATTCGACGTTCTTGAACTTCTCGCGCGCATCCGCCCACTTGCCCTGGCGCGCATAGGCGAGCGCCTTCCAGAGCTGGGAATCGTGGCTGTTACCGATCACGGGATTGGCGAGGTCCTTCAAGCCCTGCGCTGGCCGGCCGATCAAGATGTTCGCGATCGCATGCATGACCAGCGCGCCGCTCTCCTCCTTGTTGAGGGGATCGGCCAGCATCAGGTCGGTCACCGACTTGGCTTCGTGGTACATGGCGCGCGACATGTAGAACTGTGCGAGATCGAGCCGCGGCAGCGAGCGCTGCGCCGGCTCGACGGCCGCGATCGCCGTGATCAGACTGCCCTGGCGCGTCCAGAAATCCTCGGACTGGCCCTTGCGCCAGCCTTCCGGACTGAAGACCGGCCGCACCGCGGTCGGTGCCCGCTCGGCGGAGATATCGACCGGCGACAGCGTCAGTCCGCCCTTCTTGCCGAGAATGACCTTGTCGGATCCGACCTCGACGCCGACCTCGTCGGAGTTCGGCCGGATCGCGATGCCGTGCGCGGATTCCAGCAGCGAGAGATCGACGAGATCCTGCCGCTTGATGAAGCCGCGCACCGGCCGCTGCCCGGTGACGACATAGAGCGTGTCGCCGGCGTCGGGATCGGTCAGCTTGTGCAGCAGGCCCGGATTGGCGAAGGGAATCGCGATATTGGCGAGCGCGGGGTCGGTGATGTTGCGCGACATCATCAGCGGCAGCGGCGTCGCCTGGATCTTGTCGGCGAGCGTCAGCAGCCAATTGGTCTCCTTGCCGACCTCCTCGCTCGTCAGCGAGTAGACCAGCGGCCGGGTGAGACGGATGCGGACCGCCTGCCCCCTGTCGAGCGGCATGCGGCTGACCTCGCCAATCATCGCACCGCCCCGGCTGCGGATCGCCTCGACGTCGATCGGCTTCGGCGTATCGAACACCAGCCACACCGTGTCGCCGCGGCGGAACGCCGCCGCAGGCGTTGCCACCTGAAGCGGGAAGATCACGCGCAAGCCATCGCTGTCGCGGCGGACATCGACGCTGGCCACGGTGGGCTGCGGCGCAGCCGGCGCCTCGGCAGGTGCGGCCTTGACGCTGTCCTTGACCGGCTCTTTCGCAGCCTCCTTCACGACCTCCTTGGGCGCTTCGGACACCGCGGGCTTGGCGGGCGCAACCACAGCTTCCGTTGCCGGCGCCGCAGGCTTCGACACGTCCTTGGGCGGTTCCGCAGCATGCGGTGCTTCGGCCGCGGGAGCCGGCGCAGGCTTCGGTGCTTCGACCGTCGGCATCGCCGCCGGAGCTTCCGGCTTCACCTCGGACTTGGCTTCGATCTTGGCTTCGCGCGCGATCGTCTCGGACGTCGGCGGCGCGATCTCGCGATGGACCTCCTTCGGCTTCTCGGCCGCCGGCTTTTCCGGAGCCGGTCCATGGCTTTGGGCCACGGGCTTTGCCTGCGCGATCACCGCCTCAGCCGTTGCGGCGGTCTTGCCCTTGTCGGGCTGGAAGGAGATGTCGACGACGTAATTCTTCTCGTCGCGGAAGGAGTGCACGTCCGAATCGCCGATCAGCGCGATCTCGACACTGGTCTGGTCGATGTCGGCCTTCTGCTTGATCGAGGCGACGTTCGGGGGCGCGGCGACGACGGCGTCCGCCAGATCGAAATTGAGGCCGGCATTGAACGAGAGCGTCAGCTTCTGCTCGTTGAGCACGGAGGACACGCCGACGCCGTCGGGCATCTCGAACACGAAGCGCACGAAAGTCGGCTGCACCGAGGCGCGCACGCGGATCTGCGGACGCTTTTTGGTCTCTGCCGCGGCGCGCTGGGCGCGCAAGGCACGTTCGGCGACACGCGCACGCTCGGCCAGTTCCTTGACCACGTCCATGGGCAGGCTTGGTGGCGGCCCCTTCCAGCCCTCCGGTAAGAGGTCGATGAAGGTGCGCTCGCCGGCATTCATGGTGTTGACGGTGACGCGCCGCGCCAGCGACAGGCGGATGGCGCTGCCGTCGGGATCGCGGCGGGCGGAATTGACGTAGTCGGGCGCACCTTCCGGAACGCGATCGACGGGAACGTCGACCGCCCGGTCGAAGCGAATGATGAGAATGGAGCCGGCCGTCGTCACCTCGGAGGGAACGTCCTCGCCGAGCTTGATCACCAGACGGGCAAAGCCGCCACCGGCCGAGAAAGTCGCCTCGCCCCGGACCACATCGGCGGCGCGGGCGGGCGCACCGAGGCCGATCAGCAGGCAGGCCGCCAGCACGGGTGCCTTGCGGACATGGCGCGACAGCCCCCGCGCCAAAGCGCGGGCTCGCGACATAAATCCAGCGGCAGCCTTCTGCGCCATTGGCGGCGTTTCTTCCAATTCGGCGGTCCATGCCGGCACTGGCGCCGGCCCGTGCCGTCGACTGTAGGTTTTGCCAATTAAGGACTTGTTAATGCTGTAATGACGAATTCACCTGGCACAGTGCGTCGCGACGCCTGCTTGCGGGCTCGGGCGTTCGTGCTTCGAAATCTGGAGAGCAAGTGGTTAAGGAGGTGTTAACACCCCTTCGTTCGCACCCGTCAGGAATGCCAATCAAACCCCGCGATTGGCCGGCAAGGCATTCAACTTGCCTCGCGCTTCGTGAATTGACTGCAAGGTCAATCGCTTTTCCGAGATTCGGCGCTCGATGTACTCACGCTCGAGATCCGTCAGCGGCGTGTTTAACAACCGCTGATAGCGGCGAATGCTATCGTCGTGAGCCTGAATGAGCGCGAACCTTGCATCCATATTCACCTCCGATTCGTTCCGCCTCAACGGGCCAACTCAATCGTAATCGACGCCGTAACGCGCGAACTCGTCACCGATGTTCTTCTGAATTGTCCTTGCAGTCGAAATGTCAGATTTTCCGCCGATCGCATCGCCTTGCTTCAGCTTGGCAAGCCCGCGGCCAAAAAGCGCGCTCGCCAGTTCGGGGGCGGCTCGCAAGGCAGCATTGTAGTCATCGATCGCCGCACCGAACTCACCCATCTTCAGGTGGATCAGCCCACGCGAGTCGTACACGGCAGCGCTGGTCGATCCCGATTGAAGCGCTCTGTCGCAATCCTCCAGCGCTTCTCGCGAGGCACCGAGAACCGCCCGGGTCCAACATCGTCCGCTCCATGCCGCCCGCGAGGCGGGCTGGAGACGGATTGCCTCGTCGTAATCATGCGCCGCGCGCTGGTGGTCGTTTTTCTTCAGGTAGGCTCCGGCGCGGTTGACGAAGGCGGCGCCATAGCCGGGATCGAGCTTGATCGCATCATCAAAGGCTTCGATCGCGAGCTCATATTCGCGTCTCCTCAAGTGAGCCACGCCGCGGTTGTTGAAGGCCTTTGCGTATGTCGGATTGAGTGCGATCGACTGATCGAAATCGCTGATGGCGCTGTCGTAGTCGCCTTTTGCAGTGTAGGCGTTGCCGCGATTGTTATACGCGATTGCCAGAGCTGCCGTCGAATCTGGACGCGCCTGTATGAAAGTCGTGCAGGCACCGATCCGGGCATCGAGCGAGGTGGTACCCTTCCCGTTGCACAGTTCGATATTGCTGAGATAGCTGTCCTTCACCCCGGAGTTCTGGGCCACGACCGGCAAGCCGACCAACATCAGGACGACAAGCGCCAGCCCGCCTTCGGCAACGGAGGATCCTGGTTTCATGTCAGGCTCCCGATCTTCTGAGATCTGGCAATTGCACCGGCTGGGACCAATTCTCTAGCAGCCGCGGCAGATGTTCAGATTGAGCCTTTGCTCGGCCCTTTGCTCGGGTTGGCGTGGCCCCGCTGCGCCGGGCTTCTTCGTATATTTGTTCTTGCCCTCTTCGATCAGAGTGGAAAACCTGGTGGTTCCGTCGTCCGAGATTTCGACGTGAGGTGTAGTGCCTCGAATGCCCATCGTCGCGACCGGCGTTTCGATCTTCATGTCACCGGTCTTCGCAACCTGGCCGGCAACAAAAACGAACGTACCCTTGGTCAGGTTGAAGGCTGTCGAATTGGACTTTCCACCCGGCTCGTAGACGTATTCGTCCAATGTCATACGGGCGTTGCTCGACAAGTTGAACGAAGTTCCATCGACGAAATTGATGCCGACCCGACTGTCGGCACCGGTTCGAACCACATCGCCCAAATAGACGGGATCACCGACTTTCGTCTGGATGGATTCGGCCCCGACGTTTGCCTGGACAATGGCGGCGCCCGCATGCTCGATGATGACCGAGCCATCGGCTGTCACAACTTTCCCGATTGGCTTTGACGACGAGTCCAGCACGGCACGCCGCGGAGAATCGTCCTGCGCCTGAACCGGGCGGGGTGACGAAGCGGCCAGCGCAAGGACGAGACCTGCCACGAGAACAATCGCTGCACGAGTGCCCATGGCTTCCTCCTTTTCGAAGATATGATCCTCGAGCATCCGAACGGCTCCGACCGCGCCGACGAAAGCCATCGGGGATAATGGCAGACCAGCCACAGCAAACCACGACAGCCAAAATGGTTATTCCGGGGTAATCCGAATGGCTGATCGCCGTGTCCAAAAGAGTCACTATCCGCGCCGGGCAATTTCAAACAGCTTTTGGCGCTGAAAGCGGTACCGTCGGGCGAAACGACAGCAATTCTGCCGTGATCCGCCTGGGCGGAATTCTCAGAAACGACAACTTTTTAGCGGGCATAGCTGAGGTTGCCGGCACAAAATTGTTCCCGATCGCGTGACGCGGCAAGCCGGCCAAGATGCGGCGGCATAGGGCGACGCCTGAGGCCGACCGCTAGGGCAATCGAGGTTGAAAAATGGCCGTCACGTCCACTGCAGAGCACGGGGACGAGCGCGGAGCCGCTGCGGGCCTACATCGCCGCGTGAAGACGGCGAAGAGCAATCCTCCTGCTGTACCCGTTGTTCAATCTCATGAGCGAGCCTCTGCCGGCCGTTTCGGGATGCTGTCGCTCACGGCATTGCTCTTCTCGATGATCAAAGAGGTCAGGGCCGCAGACCCGAACGCAACGTTCCTGGACGACGATACGATTACATATAAGGACTTTGCACACGGCACGTTCGAGCTCACGACCAAGGAACCAATCCCGCGGCACATCATCGTCGAGGACCCCGGACAAACGGTCGTGCTGAGCAAGGTCGGCTCCGGGCTTACCGTGAATCAGCTCGACAACAGCGCGACCCGCATGGAGGAGCTGCGGGTGGCCCAGCAGGAGGCGCTCGAAAATTTCTCGAAGGGATTTGGCAAGAACGGGTCCGGCACGCCTCCGTTCGTCGAATCTCTGCCGCTGGAGCCGATCAATTTCATAACGCCCGCGGCGCCAAACGCACTGACACCGTTGCAGCCGATTATCGTCACGGTGCCCGACATCATCACGCCCGTGCGGACGCCGCCGATCTTGAATGTGCAGGCGGGACCGCTTGAACTCGACACGGTCGTGTTCGACGTCTTCACCGCAACGAGGGGAACCTTCAGCGCCAGCAGCTCCAGCGCCGCGCTGACTTTCGGCATCAGCGGAGGCGCTACGGGCGCTACCGCGCTGGAGGGAGCGATCTACGACGTATCGAAGACCAGCTCTTTTGGCACGCTTTATCTGAACAGCTCGACTGGCGCCTATGCCTTCGTTCCCAACAGTGGCGCGATCAACGCGCTGAAGACGCCGACCACCGATAGCTTTATGATCACCGTGTCCGACGGGTCGCTTTCGGCTCAACAGGTCTTCACGATCAACATCAACGGAGCCGACGACGCGGCGATCATCTCCGGCACGACGACCGGCTTGTCAATCGAATCCGGCGGCGTCGCCAATGCCCCATCCGGCCCACCTGTCACAACCGGCCCACCCGTCACAACCGGCAAGCTTTCGGATATCGACGTCGACGACCCCGCCAACACTTTCGCGGCTGTCAATTCCCCGACGAAGAGTGCACACGGCTACGGCACTTTCACCATGACCGCCGACGGCGTCTGGAGCTACACGCTCGATCAATCCAACAGCGCAGTGCAGGCTCTGAACGTCGGCCAGACGCTGACCGACACCTTCACGGTGACCAGCATCGGCGGCACCCCGCAATTGATTACCATCACGATCAACGGCTCCAATGACGCTGCCATCATTTCCGGGACGACGACCGGCACCGTGACGGAAGCCGCATGTTGGAAGCCCGGGACTCCGATCGCGACCGGCAAGCTTGTAGATACGGATGTCGACAATACGCCCGACAGCTTCACGCCGGTGACCTCGCCAAGGGCGAGCGACCACGGTTACGGCTGCTTCCGGATGACGGCTGACGGCGTCTGGACTTACACGCTCGATAACACCAATTGCGTCGTCCAGGCGCTGAACGCCTACGACACCCTGACCGACACCATCACCGTGACCACGATCGACGGCACCCCGCAGGTGATCACCGTCACGATCAACGGTTCCAACGATGCTGCCATCATTTCCGGGATGACGACCGGCACCGTGACGGAAGCCGCATGTTGGAAGCCCGGGACTCCGATCGCGACCGGCAAGCTTGCAGATACGGATGTCGACAATACGCCCGACAGCTTCACGCCGGTGACCTCGCCAAGAGCGAGCGACCACGGTTACGGCTGCTTCCGGATGACGGCTGACGGCGTCTGGACCTACACGCTCGATAACACCAATTGCGTCGTCCAGGCGCTGAACGCGTGCGACACCCTGACCGACACCTTCACCGTGACCACCATCGACGGCACCGCGCAGGTGGTGACGATCACCATCCACGGCACGAACGATCCGGCCATCATCCACGGTTGCATCACTGGCTCGGTGACCGAGCCCGATTGCAGGGAACACGGCAAGCCGATTGCGAGCGGCAGACTGACTGACACCGACGTCGACAACACGCCGAACACATTCACGCCGGTCACTTGTGCGACACGGAGCGCGGGCGGCTACGGCACTTTCACGATGACCGCCGCCGGTGTGTGGACCTACACGCTCGACACCACCAACTGTGCCGTGCAGGCGCTTCCTTCTTGCGAGACTTTGACCGACACCTTCACGGTCACGACCATCGATGGGACGGAACAGACCATAGCCATCACAATCCACGGCGCCGACGATCGCGACCATTTCGGCCACGCGGCAGCTCTCGATGCCGCCGATCCGCCCCACGCCGCCGCGCCCCCCGAAGACAATGCGGCTGCGCAAGCTTTTGCCGCCGGTCCGACGGTGGTTGCGAGCACCCATGACGCGAGCACGGATGGCATCGGTGTCTCCGGCGAAAGTCCGGATCATGGCAAGATCGGCACAAACGGCGGTCGCGACACCTCTCACGACGGGCCCGAACAGACCCTTCTTGCCGGCGGCGCCAGAGACGATCATTTCGTCTTTGCCTCGACGTCGAATTCCAGTGCAGCGCGCCCTGATATCATCTCTGGCTTCAAGGCAGACTCTGAGCGGAGCGACCTGATAGCGCTCGGCGCGCTCACCCTCTCCGTTCTGGCACTCGACCCCTCCAGCACGACGGTGCCCGCACATACGATCGCCTGGCTCTATGACAGCTCGGCGAACCAGACCATCGTTTACGTCAATGCGACGGATCAGAGCCTGAGCATCGGCGATTCCAGCCTGGTGGAGGTCCATCTCGATGGCTTCTCCACCGTCCAGACGTCGGATTTCATGCTCGCGCTGGAAACGTCAGGTCATGCGATGGCAGCCGAGCCGACCAATCTGGAACCGGGCGCGGACAACGACGCGACCGTTAGCCCGACGACGGTGACCAGCCTCTCATCAGGCGAAATCGTCCATGAGCGAGCCGCCCTGATCGACGGAGACGGGCCCGGGCAAGCTGCGAAGGCGAGCGCGTGCAGGTTCGATGCCGATTGCGACCGGATTGCCCTCGTCAGGCACACCGAGTTCGTTCAGCCCGACGATACGAACGCGCGATCGGACGCGCCCACCGGCGAGAACGTGGCCTCCGCGGTGAGCCACGTGCAGCCCGTCCATCAGCTTCATTCCACGGCAGTCGCGGAGAATAGGTTCGTATTCGACAAGCTGACACCGTTCGACAAAGGCAAGGAGATCGCGCCCGCTCCAGAGAGCGTGGCCGCCAAGGACAGCGGCCCAGTCGCACCGTCCACGGTCGACCTAAGCGTCGAGTCCGGCCCAGACTCCATCGAGACGTCACTCCACGAAAATCACCTGCGCGAGCATCATCATGGGGAGCCGATAGCCGAGAACGATCTTCCTCGAGTTGCTTCGGTTCACCTCGGGGACTCATTTCATTTCAAGCAGCACGGCTCTGACGGTTCGGGTGACATTGCGCCCGCGCCCTGGCACGCGGCGGTCGAACCCTACGCCATCAAGGATGGCGCTTTGCATGGCCACAATTCAGAGCTCAGCGCAGGATGGGACGATCCTTGGGACCCGTCCGGTCATCACGAACATGCTGGCATCGTCCACGGATTCAGGGCGGCGTCGATGCATGAACCGTCCCCGCCGCACATTGATCCGGCCCACGGCGCAGGCTCAGCTCACGCCCACGTGCCGCACGATCTTATCGTGTGATGTCCGCAGGGCAACTGGATCTTCAGTGTTGTTTTCCCGTGCCATCCGATGCGGCGGAGCTGTCCCGCTCGGGACAAGCATCGTCAGTGTCGCCATCCTCTTGCGGCGGCAATGCATGCTGATGGTCAAGCGCGGATGTCCAGGCCAACGTCATCGCCGCGATGAGCAGCCGATTGACGGCTTCGATTGCGCGTTCTGCTACGGACGAGTAATTCATGGCTTCCGCCCGCGCGGCTGATTGCCGATGGCGGGAGCCTAGGACGAACTCTCCAGCACCACTGTACTCCAGTTCACAGTTGCACGCGTCAACTCATCGCAGCCTCAGAAGATGCCGCTTGCTTCAGCTGCATCTGCAACGCGAGCCGACGAGCTTCGTGCGGCAAGGACGGCAAGCTCGCGGCCCCCACTCCCCGGCGCGTTTGATCTGCGTACTTGGTTGCCAAGTAGGCTCGCACAACCTCAGAGGTGTTGCGGTCCATCAACGACTCTGAATCAAATGTGATCATTGCGATGTGAATGCGATTGGTCAACTTTTTTGGGGGAGCAATCAATGAGCGGAGAAGCCAACTGCATTGTATGTAGCCAGGCAAGAGCGGTCGTAGCCGTCTTTCCAATCGCGCGGGGCTATGCACTAAAGGTGTACGAGTGCTCTTGCTGCCACAGCACCCTTCATCTCGTGACTCGCACGACGAAGGCTGCGCTGATCAGGCAGCACTGCGAGACCCTCCTTCCCGTCGAGAAGCCGCTGAGCGCGACGGGTCCCAGGGTTCAACAGCGGTTCGCGAACTAGATACGCAAGGCGTCTAGCCGCGTACAGGCCGAACGACCGCGCGATTGCGCGCAGGCTGCAGCAGCGCGCCGCGCCTCCGGAGCCCTCAATTCGGCTTTTGCGTCGGCTTGCCGTCGATCTTGGGGAGATCGCCGGCCGCGGCCGATTGATCGCCGCCGCCATTGGCCCGGCGGGCCATCTCGACCGTCAGCCGCTCGGCGGCCTCCGGCGACATCACGCCCATGATGTCCGACATCTTTCGCGGCGCGATCTGCGAGGCGATCTCGATCAGCACGCCCATCTCGAGCCGGTCGAACACCCGCGCGGCATCCTTGGGCTTCATGCCCTCATACATGGTCACGAGGCCCTTCATGCGCTGGGCTTCGGCGGCCTTCTGCTCGGCCTGGGTCGCGGAGATGCGGGATTCCACCGCCTTCATCTCCTCGACCTTGTTTTCGATGCGCTTCTCGGCCGACTTCAGCAGGCTCTCGCGGATGTCGATCTCGCGCTGGCGGGACTCGATCTCCTGGCGGCGTGCCTGCAAGCGCTCAAGGATCGCGCGCTCGGAGGCCGAGACCTGCGGCTGGGCCTCGTCCATCTTGACCACGGTGCCCTCGGGCTTGGTCTCGGGCGCGGCGGGCTTGGGCGCCTCCTTAGGCGCGCCGTGGGTAGATCCCGTAATATCGGGGTCTTCACGCCCGGTCGGAAAGTTCAGATTCTCCTGCGCCCAGGATTTCTTGATCTGGCTCGGCTGGTAGTCGAAGACATAGCCGCCATTGATCACGAGGCCCACGACCTTGAGCGTGGCGAGCCCTGCGACGGCGACCAGGACGACCGGAATGACGCGGATGTTACGAAAGGATTTCATACCCTGACTTTATGCCGCGAGGCCGTTGGATCGTCGTCGTTCGGAGAAGGCTTCGGCCGCAGCCGCCACCGCCTTCGCCGATGAGGGCTTGGCCGCGGGCACCGCGGCCGTTTCCGGGCTCGCCGCAGGGCGCGCGGCGATCGCGATCTTGGACAGGCGCCGCACCACGTTGTCGGCTTCGCCGAGCTGCTTATAGAGCTGGTCCGACATCTGCGTCGCCGCCGCCAGCTGGCTGCCGAGGTTCTCGTTGACGTCGCGCTCGGCGAGCTTCAGCCCGCCGATCGCGCGCTCGGCGATCTCGGTGGCGGTGATCAGCTCGCCGATGACCGCCTTCAGCGAATGCTCGTCCGCCTTCAGCCGCGTCAGCCGCTTGTTGAGCATGACACAGTAAACGATGGTCAGCATCAGCAGGATAGCCACCAGCGTCTCGATCGCCATTCCCAGGGAGTGGTTCATGGGGCCTCCATCATCTTGTTCTGCTCGTCCACCTTCTCGAACATCGCAAGTGTCGTACTTGGCTTGCGCAGGGGTTTCGTCACCCGTATCGCGACGCGGTCGCCGACCCGGCCCATCCGCCCCTCGGTCAGGGTGACGTCGCCGCAACGCACGGTCACGTTGGCATCCGCGCGCATGTCGAGCGGCAGGGTGTCGCCGACCTTGAGCCGCATCAGCTGCTTGAGCGGGATTTCGGCCTCGTAGAGCACGGCGTCGACCGCGATCTCGGCCTGGTTGATCTCGGTGGCGAAATGGCCCTCCCAGATCGTGTCGCGGCCGAATTTTTCGCCCATGAACATCTGGAGCAGGACGCCCCGGATCGGCTCGATGGTCGCGTAAGGCAGCAGCAGCTCGATGTTGCCGCCGCGATCTTCCATGTCGATGCGCAGGCGCACCAGGATCGCGGCGTTGGCAGGACGGCTGATCGCGGCGAAACGCGGATTGGTCTCGAGCCGGTCGATCGTGAAGGTCACCGGCGACAGCGGCCGGAACGCCTGCTCGGCGTCGGCCAGCACCACCTCGACCAGCCGCTTGACCAGCTCGGTCTCGATCGTGGTGTAGGGCCGGCCCTCGATGCGGAGCTGGCTGGCGCCGCGGCGGCCGCCGAGCAGCACGTCGATCATCGAATAGATCAGGCTGGAATCGACCACCGCCATGCCGAAGTTTTCCCACTCCTCGGCCTTGAACACCGAGAGAACGGCCGGCAGCGGGATCGAGTTCATGTAGTCGCCGAAGCGCACCGAGGTGATGCGGTCGAGCGAGACTTCGACGTTGTCGGAGGTGAAATTGCGCAAGGAGGTCGTCAGCAACCGAACCAGGCGGTCGAAGACGATTTCGAGCATCGGCAGACGCTCGTAGGAGACCATCGCCGAATCGATGATCGCGCGAATGCCGGAATGGTCGTCGAGCGTGACGTCGCCGACCGCGAAGCCGAGAAGATTGTCGATCTCCTCCTGCGACAGCACCCGCTCGCCCGAATTCTTGCCTGCGCCGAGATCGCGGCTGCCGTCCTCGACCATGGCCGCCCATTGCAGGGCCATGGTCTCGGATAGTTCGTTTTCGGCAGCAGCCTTCGCGGCCTCCGCGGGATCCTCGGAATCAAGCGAGGCCTCCCATTGGGCGGCAATTGCATCCTGGTCTGGTTGGTCGGTGCCCGCCATGATCCCTAGCCCGTTATGCTCACTGGATCACGACTTCCTTGAACAGCACCGCGCTGACCTGGATCGGGGAAACCGCCGCATTGACGCGCTTGGTCAGCTCTTCCTTGAGGCGGAAGACGCCGGCGGACCCGTTGAGGTCGGAGGAGCGCAGCTCGCGCACATAGGTCTGGAAGATGTCGGTGATGCGCGGCATCGTCGGCTTGATCGCCTCGATCTGCTTCTCTTCCTTCAGCTCCAGCACGACCTTGAGCTTCAGATATTGCACGCGCTCACCAGGCGCGCCGGCGAGGTTGACCATGATGTCGGGCACGTCGACGAAGGCCGGCGGCTTCGGCGGCGGCGCCGCCTCGGCGTGATGCTCGTCGTCGCCATGACGGAAGAAGAAGAACCAGGTCGCGGCACCGCCACCGAGGACGGCGAGCAGGCCGACGGCCATGATGATGAGCTTGAGCTTGTTCTTCGGCGGGGCGGCTTCCGCGCCTTCGGCGGCTCCGCCGCCTTCCGCTTCATTGTCTGCCATGGTCGATAGGCTCGCTCATCTCATAAGGGGTCGAAAGAGCGAAGCCTCCTGGCAGACAGTGACGCGATACAAATGCCCCAGCGCAGTGCGCTCCTCTTACACGCAAACGCTACGGTAATAATGGTTAACGGAATCTTTCGATTGGGCCTCCACTAGGAAAAATCTGCCGGGCAAACATGGCTAACAGAACCTTTCTGCCGCCTCCCCGCGCCCCTCAAAAATCGACAAGACATTGAAATTACGTCATTTTCTGAGTTGGCACGGCTTTCGCTGAGAGAGGACCGAGGCCGGAGGGTTTGGGAGAACCCGGCGGTCTCGTTCACGGGGCGGCCAATGCGCTTGGGAGAGCGAGGTGGCAGGCTCACTCAGGGGAGATTTCCGATGCAGAACGCGCTTCTGATCGGCTTGTCACGGCAGATGACGTTGGAACGGCAGATGGATGTCATCGCCAACAACGTCGCCAATGCCAACACCAACGGCTTCAAGGCCGACCATTCGCTGTTCGAGGAGTTTCTCAACTCGAACGCGCGTGAGGACAATTTCATCGCGTCCGACCGCCGGGTCTCCTATGTGCAGGACCGCGGCACCTTCCGCGACGTCGGCCAGGGGCCGATGGAGCCGACCAACAACCCGCTCGACATGGCGATCGACGGCAACGCGTTCTTCGCGGTGCAGGCCAATGGCGGCGAACGCTACACCCGCGACGGCAAATTCTCGCTCAACAGCACCGGCCAGCTCGTCACCTCCGATGGCAATCTCGTGCTCGGCACCGGCGGCCCGATCACCTTCCAGCCCACCGACCACGACATCAACGTCGCGCCCGACGGAACCGTCACGGTGATCGAGGGCACCGCCAAGACCGACTCGATCCGCGGCAAGATCCGCATGGCTGCGTTCGATGATGCGGCGAAGCTGACCAAGCTCGGCGCCAACCTCTACGACGTCGGCTCCGCTACCCCGCAGGCCATCACCAGGTCGACCGTGCGCCAGGGCTACATCGAGAAGTCCAACGTGAACTCGGTCGGCGAGATGAGCCGCATGGTCGAAGTCATGCGCAGCTACACCGCCATCGCCAACCTGCTCCAGCAGCAGAGCGACCTCCACAAATCGGCGATCGAGAAGCTCGCCGACGTTCCGGCCTGATTAGGGGATCACTGACATGCAAGCGCTCCACACCGCTGCGACCGGAATGGCGGCCCAGGAACTCAACGTCCAGGTCATCTCCAACAACATCGCCAACCTGCGCACCACCGGTTTCAAGAAGCAGACGGCGGCGTTCCAGGACCTGATCTACGAGCACGTCCGCCGCGTCGGCGCGCAAGCCTCGGACCAGGGCACCATCGTGCCGGTCGGCGTCGACATCGGCGGCGGCGTCAAGACCGTCGGCACCCCGCGCAGCATGACGCAGGGCACGCTGTCGCAGACCGGCAACGACCTCGACCTCGCGATCTCGGGCGAGGGCTTCTTCAAGATCCTGATGCCCGACGGCACCTTCCAGTACACCCGCGACGGCACCTTCCAGATGGACAACCAGGGCCGCGTCGTCACCGCGCAGGGCAACCCGGTGCAGCCGACCATCACCATCCCGAACAACGCCTCCGGCCTCGCCGTCAACGAGCAGGGCCAGGTCTCGGTGACGCTGCCGGGTTCGTCGACGTCGGCCGTTCAGGGCCAGATCGGCGTGACCCGCTTCATCAACAAGGCGGGCCTCCAGCCTGTCGGCAACAATCAGTTCGTCGAGACGCCCTCTTCCGGCCCGCCGCAGGACGGCACCGCGAACTCCGAAGGCTACGGCAAGGTCACGCAGGGCAGCCTGGAGCAGGCCAATGTCGACGTCGTCTCGGAGATGAGCGACCTGATCGCCGCGCAGCGCGCCTACGAGATGAACGCCAAGGTCATCAGCGCCGCCGACCAGATGATGCAATCGACCACGGCGTTGTTCCGCTGAGGTGATGACGATGATCCGCACCACCCTCGCCGCGATCTCCGCTTTCCTGCTGCTGGCGCTGCCGGCGCAGGCCGCCGACGATTTCATCGCAGCGCCGACGCTGCGCGCGAGCGTCACCGTGACCTCGGACGTGGTGCGGGTCGGCGATCTCATCGACAATGCCGGCTCAACCGCGCTGATCCCGGTCTACCGCTCGCCCGATCTCGGCACCACCGGCGCGCTGCCGGTCGCGCATGTCTTGTCGGTATTGCGCGCAAAACAGGTGATCGGCGTAATGACCGGCGACATCAAGGAAGTCCAGGTCACCCGCCTCGCCCGCACGCTCGCCAACAAGGACCTCGAAACCGCGGTGGCCTCGGCGCTCGAGCGCCGCTTCGGCCTTGGGGAAGCCGCTAACATCGCCGTCACGTTCGACCGCGGCGTCGCCGACATGCGGCTCGACGCCTCCAACACCGGTGCGCTCCAGCCGGTCGCAACCCGCTATGACGCCCGCAACGGCCGTTTCGACATCGCCTTCGAGATCAACAACGACAACAATCCGACGCCGACCAAGCTGCGCTTCACCGGCACCGCTATCGAGACGGTGGAAGTGGCCGTGCTGACGCGCGACATCGACCGCGCCGACCTCTTGAAATCCTCCGACGTCGCGCTGGAGCGCCGGCCCAAGGCCGAGGTCACCGGCGAGCCCGCCTCGCGCGATCGCACGCTCGGCATGCAGCTGCGCCGGCCGATGCGGGCGGGCATGCCGATCCGCGTCGCCGACATCGTCAAGCCCGACTTCGTGTCGCGCGACCAGAGCGTCACCGTCATCTACCAAGTCCCCGGGATCTACCTCACCACGCGCGGCAAGGCGCTCGAAAGCGGCGCCGAGGGCGACACCGTCAGCGTGCTCAATCTCCAGACCAAGCGCACGCTGGCAGGCATTGTCACCGGTCGCGGCCAGGTGACGATCCAGGGCGCGAGCCAGTCCGCGCCGATGGCGCCTGCGGTCGAGCAGACCTCCTCGCTCAAGCGCGACGAAGCGCCCACCCCCGCGGCCGCTGCTGCAGCGCTCGCCCAGAGCCTGGTCCAGGCCCCCGCGTCTCCGGCCCAAGCCGCTCAAGCTCAGATCGCTCAGGCCCAGATCCCGCAAGTTCGCGTCCCGCAAGCTCCAGCCAAGTCAGAGTAAGTCATGTCCAGGTTCAGTTCGGCTTCCCGTCTTCGTCGCGTCGCGATCTCCGGTCTGCTGCTGGCAGTTTGCGCGATGGCGAGCGGCTGCTCCTCGATCGACCGCCTGTCGCAGATCGGCGAGCAACCGAAATTGTCGGCGATCGACAATCCGACGACGCAGCCCGGCTACAAGCCGGTGCAGATGCCGATGCCGAAGCCGGAAGTCGCCTCCTACAATCCGAACTCATTGTGGCGCAACGGCAGCCGCGCCTTCTTCAAGGACCAGCGCGCGACCCATGTCGGCGACCTCCTGACCGTGACCGTGAACATCACCGACAAGGCCAACATCGCCAACGAGACCCAGCGCAGCCGAACCGCCAAGGAGGATTCGGGGATTACCGATTTCATCGGCAGCCAGACGATCACGCAGCCGCTCAAGATCCTGCCCGGCCGCCTTCTCACCACCGACTCGACATCCTCCGCCGACGGCAAGGGCTCGGTCAATCGCACGGAGGCCTTGCAGACCAACGTCGCCGCGGTCGTGACCCAGGTGCTGCCGAACGGCAACCTCGTGGTCGAAGGCAAGCAGGAGATCCGCGTCAACTACGAGATCCGCGAACTCATCGTCGCCGGCATCGTCCGCCCCGAAGACATCCAGAGCGACAACACCATCGATTCCAGCAAGATCGCACAGGCCCGCATCGCCTATGGCGGCCGCGGCCAGATCACGGACGTGCAGCAGCCGCGCTACGGTCAGCAGGTCATGGACGTGCTGCTGCCCTTCTAAGCCTCTCCCGAGCTCCCACATCGTGTTCGCGAACCTAGGCGCGAACGACGATGTACTACGCGGCCCTCGCTAGCTCCCCTGGCGAGGGCCGCATGTATTTTGTAGAGCCGATTGGGACGACTGACGGCGGGGATTGCCGTAGCAGCCTCACGTAAACTCCGCCTCGACCGTCCCCAGCCCGTCGAGTTCCATCCGCACCTTGTCGCCGGCCTTCAGCCACAGCGTCTTCACCAGGCTCCCCGTCAGCACGAGTTGCCCCGCATGCAGCCCTTTGCCTTCGGCGGCGAGGTGGTTGGCGAGCCAGGCGAGTGCGTTGAAGGGATGGCCGAGCACGTCCGCGCCGGTGCCGTGGCTGACCTCTTCGCCATTGACGATGGCGCGGCCCTTGACCGCCTTCAGGTCCGGCACCGACGAGCGCGGCACCGCCTCACCCAGCACGCAGCCGGCGGCGAAGAAATCGTCGGCGATCAACATCGGCGCGCCCATCGACTCCCACTTCACATAGCGGTCGTCGACGATCTCGATCGCGGGATGATAGGCCTCGACGGCCTCGCCGACCCATTCGGCGGTGAACGGCGCCTCGCCGGCGGCGAGGTCGCGCTTCAATCGCACCGCGATCTCGCACTCGACGCCGACACGGACATAATCGGCAGCTGCGAGCTTGGCCCCGCTCTCGTGCACGCCCTTCTGGAACACGCTGCCGCCGCAGGGATGCGGGATGCCGATATAGTCCTGCATCACCTGACTGGTGCAGCCGATCTTGTAGCCGACCAGCGGCCCGACTTGCGGCAGCAGGAGATCGTGCAGCGCGCGCTGGACCTGATAGCCCTCGGCTTCGTCGGCGGGCGGATGGTCCAGGGCCGCGAGCGGCGCGCGGTTACGGCGCGCGAGCGCAATCGCCTTTGCGGCTTTGAGAATCTTGTCCATTGGCGCCTGCTCCCACGCTACGCAATTGAGGTCGGCACTTCAGCATCCCCGCCGCGGCGTGACAAGCGCGGGCCAAGGGCGGCCCACGGGGCGCTCTCAGCCCTTGACGAGACCGAGCCGGATCAGGCTCTCGGCCGTCGCGAGGATCGCCTCAGTGTTGGAACGGGCCTGCCAGCCGAGCAGCGACCTCGCCTTGGCGCTGGTGGCATGCCGAACCCTCCCAAGCATCGGAACGACCGCGCGCAGCAGCGGAATCCGGTTCGCGGCCAGCCGCACCAGCCAGTCCGGGGCCTGGAGCCGCGGAACCCGGCGCGCCCTGGGCCCGAGTTCCCGCCGCAGCACCCTGGCGATATCGAGGATCGACATCGTCTCACCGGAGACCGCGATGAAGCGCTCGCCTTTCGCTTCGGGCGCCGTCATGGCGCGCAGGTGCAAATCGGCCACGTCGCGCACGTCGACCACGCCGAAATAGACCCGCGGCACCGCCGGCATGGCGCCGTCGAGCAGCGATTTGACGATCTCGATCGAGCCGGAGAAGTCCGGCCCCAGCACGGGGCCAAAAATGCCGGCGGGATTGACGACGGACAATTCGAGCCCACCGCCCTCGCGCGCGACGAAATCCCAGGCCGCCCGCTCGGCCAGCGTCTTGGATTTGATGTAGGGCTGCACGTCGGCGCCGTCGAGATTGGTCCAGTCGGTCTCGTCGAACGGACTGTCGCGCGCCGGATGGCCATAGCCGATCGCGCCCAGCGACGAGGTGACGACGACCCGCCTGACGCCGGCCTCGCGTGCGGCACGCAGCACCCGCAGCGTGCCGTCCCGGGCCGGGATGATCATCTCGTTCTCGTCCTTGGGAACACTGGTCGACAATGGCGAGGCGACATGGAGCACGTAATCACAGCCGGCGACGGCGTCGTGCCAGCCGTCGTCCGCGGTGAGATCGGCGGTGAAGAAGGACAGGCTTTCCGGCGACGCGGCTCCGCCCTCGCGCAACATGGCGAGCACGTCGGCCTGCCGGTCCGGGCGGCGCACCGTGGTCCGCACCTGATGGCCGGCGGCCAGAAGCTGCAAGACGACATGGATGCCGACGAAGCCGGACCCGCCGGTGACCAGAACAATGCTCATTGCCGAATTCCCCCCATTGTGCAGGCGGGCGAATTGGTTCCACCGACCTGCTCAAGGCCGCATCTGGTCACTATCTCCCGGGGAACAAGTAGAATGGATTTCGAGACCGGTATGGAAAACCTGACCAGCGTTTGCGACGGCGACTGCGATTGCAGCCCCGACCCTGCCCTGCTCGCCGACTTCAAGCGCGCAATCCATGCGCTTGGCGGCAAGTGGAAGCTGGAGATCCTGTTCGCGCTGATGAACGGCGCCGTCCGTTTCGGCGCGTTGCGGCGATCGATCGGCGGCATCACCCAGCACATGCTGACCACGCAGCTGCGCGAGCTCGAGCAGGACGGCCTGGTGTCGCGAACCGTCTTCGGGGAGAGACCCTTGAGGGTCGAGTACCAGTTGACGGATGCGGCCTACGGCCTGTTGCCGGCGTTTAAGGAAATATTGAGCTGGTCCAGGCTTTATGGCGATGCGCGCCTTGTGGCGTCGCAGCAAGCCTGATTGCAGCCAAGCCTGATTGCAGCGATGTGTGAAGCTGCCGTATCCGCGCCTCAGCATTCGAGTCGATCTCGTTGATGCGACTCGCAAAACCTCCCGCACCTGAGGTGAAGGCTCTTTCTCATCCGAACTTACGTGAGCTCGGAGGAAGTGACTCCAGCCCATTGATTGCGATTCACTTTTCGTGATCGCGCCTGCGCTGATGCGCGTCACGGAAAGCGGCAGACAAATTGCTGGTCACGGCGCTCAAGCGGCACCGTGAGTCCAAAAACAAAGAGCCGCATCGCTGCGGCTCGGACTCTATTCGTCGCGGTAGACCTTCTCGCGTTTCTCGTGGCGCTCCTGCGCTTCCACCGAGAGCGTTGCGATGGGCCGGGCTTCGAGCCGCTTCAAAGAAATCGGCTCGCCGGTGTCCTCGCAATAGCCGTAGGTGTTGTCCTCGATACGCTGGAGCGCGGCGTCGATCTTGGCGATCAACTTGCGCTGGCGGTCGCGGGCGCGGAGTTCGATGGCGCGGTCGGTTTCGGACGATGCCCGATCAGCGAGATCGGGGTGGTTCACGTTCTCCTCCTGCAGAGCCTGCAGGGTGAGCTTGGACTCTTTGAGGATCTCATCCTTCCAGGCGAGGAGCTTCAAACGGAAGTACTCCTTCTGCCGGTCGTTCATGAAAGGCTCTTTTTCGGTCGGTCGGTAGTTTTTCAACTTTTCCAAGGGCGGCCTATCTGTCTAAGCAACGACTCGCAACGGAAACGGGGTCCGTTAAGCCGGGCTTATATAGCGGCCTCCTGTGACAGACAATATTTCCCTGATCGTTCGGTTAGCGCCCCCAAGCCCTTGCACAGGAAGGTTTATCCTGGAGAACCCGGGGGCGGCCGAAGGCCTAGTAACCGACCGTGAAACGCTGCCTCGGATGGGCCGGCCGCTCGATCTCGTCGGCGAGCGCAATGGCGTAGTCGGCGAAGCTGATCCAGCTTTTCCCGTTCGCATCTGCGAGAAGCTGATCGGTCCCGAGCCGGAACTTGCCGGTTCGCTCGCCCTCGATGAAGAGGGCTGACGGCGAGATAAAGGTCCAGTTCAGGTCCTTTTCCTGTCGCAGCAGATCAAGGAAAGCCCCGCCCGCCTCCGCTTCGGCCTTGTATTGGGCGGGAAAACCGGGGGTTGTAACCAGTTTGACGCCGGGAGCGACTTCCAGGCTGCCGGCACCGCCGACAACGAGGTAGCGACCGACGCCGGACGCCTTCGCCGCGCCGATCAGCTTGAGCGGGTCGCTGGCCAGGAAATGCACGGAACTCACGGCGACGTCATGCCCCGCCCACAATTTGGCAAGGCCAGCCTGGTCGAGCACGTCGCCCTTGGTGGGCGTGACGTTCGGCAGGGCCGCGATCTTTTCGGGGTTCCGGGCGATCGCCGTGACCGCATGGCCGCGGCGCGACAGTTCCTTGGTGATCTCCGACCCGGCCCGGCCCGAGGCGCCGGCGACTGCGATTCTCATGGAAGGCTCCTTTGCTTCTTTTTGGTAACTAGCGGTTACTAGATATCGCAAAGGATGCTGGTGTTAAGAGAGCACTTTGTGCTTACCTGATTACGCAAGAGTAACCGGGACCCGTCACCGGCGCGCGAGCCGGCAAGGGGCCAAACGGATCGTGAGGAGTTGACGATGAAGCCAGACGTCTATGCAGCGAACTGCCCCACGCGCCAGATCCTCGACCGCGTCGGCGACAAATGGGCGGTGCTGATCCTGCTGCTGCTGCGCGAGGAGCCGATGCGCTTCAATCAGTTGCGCCGAACGATTGAAGGCATTTCGCAGAAGATGTTGAGCCAGGTTCTCAAGTCGCTCGAGCGTGACGGCCTGATCAAGCGTCACGCCATCGCGACCGTACCGGTGACGGTGGAGTATTCGATCACGCAGCTCGGTGTGACGCTCGCGGCCGCCGTCGATCCCCTGCGCGATTGGGCCGAGCAGAACCTGAAGGACGTGCTCGCCGCTCAGCGCCGCTACGACGCGCAGCAGAAGGATGAAGCGGCCTAAGCCTGCCCGGCCTTGGCCAGCTCGACCTCGACGCGCAGCTCGATCTCGGACAGCAGGGAATCCAAACCAGGATCGCCCGAGGATGACTTCAGGTTCGCCGCGGCATCGCGCAGCCGCATCACGGTCGAGGCGTCGAGATTGCCGGACAGAAGTCCCATCTTGAGATCGTCGAGCACGTCGAGCGCGGTCCTGCCGCGGGCGACCGAGCGCTTGCGGCGCTCGACCGGATCTTCCTCGATGCCCTGCAGTGCGAGCAGCCCGTCGATGTTCGCGGCGGCCTTCGGTGCGGCAGCGCCCCGCGTCTCCAGCGCCGACGAGGTGTCGGGCAGCACGAAGGTGCCGGAGCTCGTCCGCCTGGCCTGGCTGGCCGGCGTACCAAGCGTGGTGCCGTTCGGTCCGTAGATGCGCATCGCGGGAATCCGGGTGATCGATGCCGTCACCTTCGCCGTCTTATGGTTAACGGCGCGTAAACGGCCCGGCAAAATCTGCCGACAGGCGGCAGTTTCGCTCCTCAGGGAGAACGCTCCCTGGCACCGGTGGAAACAGGTTTATTCAACCTATTCAATCGCGTAACCCCGCTGCCCCGCGTTGGCACAGCACTCGCAAGGAAAGCGTCGGACCAGCTCGTCATGGGAGTGTCGTGGATGGTCCAAGATGTGAGGAGCCTCGGGGAGCAGAGGATGCCAGGCGTTCGTTGGGTGAGGATTGTTGGGGTGGCCTGCGCCGCGCTGTCAGCGCTGGCGCTCTCGGTCACGTCTGCAAGCGCGACATCGCGCATCAAGGACCTCGCCAATATCGAGGGCGTGCGGCAGAACCAGCTCATCGGCTACGGCCTCGTCGTCGGCCTCAACGGCACCGGCGATACGCTCAACAACATCCCCTTCACCAAGCAGTCGCTGCAAGCGATGCTCGAGCGCATGGGCGTCAACATCCGCGGTGCCACCATCCGCACCGGCAACGTCGCCGCCGTGATGGTCACGGGCAATCTGCCGGCCTTCGCCACCCAGGGCACGCGCATGGACGTCACCGTCTCCGCGCTGGGCGACGCCAAGGATCTGCGCGGCGGCACCCTGCTGGTCACGCCCCTGCTCGGCGCCGACGGCAATGTCTACGCGGTCGGACAGGGCTCGCTCGCGATCTCCGGCTTCCAGGCCGAAGGCGAAGCCGCGAAAATCGTGCGCGGCGTTCCGACCGTCGGCCGCATCGCCAACGGCGCCATCATCGAGCGCGAGATCGAGTTCGCACTCAATCGGCTGCCGAATGTGCGGCTCGCGCTGCGCAACGCCGACTTCACCACGGCCAAGCGGATCGCGGCCGCGATCAACGACTATCTCGGCGTCAAGACCGCCGAGCCGATCGATCCCTCGACGGTGCAGCTTTCGATCCCGCCGGAGTTCAAGGGCAACGTCGTCGCCTTCCTCACCGAGATCGAGCAGCTCCAGGTCGATCCTGATCTCGCCGCCAAGATCGTCATCGACGAACGCAGCGGCATCATCGTGATGGGCCGCGACGTTCGCGTCGCCACCGTCGCGGTGGCGCAAGGCAACCTCACCGTCACCATCTCCGAGAGCCCGCAGGTCAGCCAGCCCAACCCGCTGTCACGCGGGCGCACGGTGGTCACGCCGCGCACCGGCGTCAGCGTCGTCGAGGACGGCAAGAAGTTCGCCGTCGTCAAGGACGGCGTCTCGCTTCAGCAGCTCGTCGACGGCCTCAACGGCCTCGGCATCGGCCCGCGCGACCTCATCAGCATCCTCCAGGCGATCAAGGCCGCCGGCGCCATCGAAGCCGACATCGAGGTGATGTGATGCAGACCAGCATGATCAACACCCCGCACGTCGTCACCTCCTCGGCTTTCTCGGTGGAGAGCCGCAACGGCCGGCCTGACTTCGAGCTAGCCGCCGCGTTGCAGAAGGTCTCGCCGCAGCAGCAGTCGAAGGCGCAGAAGACCGCCACCGATTTCGAGGCGATGTTCCTCAACAGCATGTTCTCGCAGATGACCTCGGGCCTGAAGGGCGAAGGCCCGTTCGGCGACACCCCGGGCACCGGCGTGTGGCGTTCGATGCTGACCGAGCAATATTCCAAGAACTTCGCCAAGGCCGGCGGCGTCGGTGTCGCCACCGAAGTCTACCGCACCCTCATCATGCAGCAGGCGAAAACGATCCGCACGGCATAAGGTCAACCGAGATGAACCACTTCAACGCCTCACGTCAGCCGGCGCAAGCGCAGCGCCCCAACACCGCACCCGGCAACGCCGAGGCGCGCAAGGTCGCCGAGCAGCTGATGGATGCGATGAACGCCCTGCTCGGACTGGTCGAGCGCGAGACCGAGCTCGTTCGCGCCGGCCAGGTCCGCGAAGCGATGACGCTCGAGAGCAAGAAGCAGGAGCTGTCGCGAAACTATGTCAGCGCCGTCAGCGAATTGAAGACGAACCAGGCCCAGCTCGCGAAATCCGCGCCCGAGCTGCTCTCGACGCTGCATCGGCATCACGACGCGTTCCGCGCGATGCTCCAGGTCAATCTCACCGTGCTCGCGACCGCACACGCCGTCTCCGAGAGCGTGGTGCGCGGCGTCAACGCCGAGATCCAGAAGCGCAACGTGCCGAACACCTACACGGCGGCGGGACGCCGCGCGGCTCCAGGCCCACGCCACATCACCCCGCTCGCGGTCAGCCGCTCGCTCTGAGCGCGCGCGAAATCTCCCTGCAATTTTACGAAAAACCGCGCGGCGATATCGCCGCGCGGTTAGGCACGTTTGCTTACCCGGTCTTCAATCCTGGTGTTCCATGGTTGCGTATTGAGAGGGGTTGGGATTTGACTCAGACGAGGCAACCAGGAGGCTGCCATGAGTACAGATTTCAGCATCAGGCCGGTGGGGATACCGGCCCCCGTGCAGATCATAACGACGTCCAATGCGGCGGCGAACGAGGCCGTGCAAACTGATTTGCCGGTGAGCCAGACGGTCGCGGCGAGCGATACGAGCGCGGCTGCGCGCAATGATTTGCAGAGCACCAACGATAGCGTTTCACGCCAGGTCGTTTTCAACCAGCCCGCCGCGTCCTTCGTGTTCCAGGTCGTGAACGAAAGGACCGATGCGGTTGTCGATCAGTTTCCGGACGAAGCGATGCTGCGGCGGCGGGCCTATTTCCACGCACTGGACATGAAGTCCGAGCCCCCGCGTCCACTCAGCACCGATCGCAGCGCCTGACGTTCACGCCGCGGGTCGCGACGACCGTATCGAGGTCGTTCGAACCGGTCGCGTTACGACCGTCCCGAAAGACCGGCGGCGATATTGCGATTGATGTCGATCAGCGGGCGGAAGTGATCGAGCTGCGGGCTCATCAGCAGCGCTGCAGTCTGGCTCAGCACGAACACGCTGATATTGGCGATCCTCTGCCGAACGTCGAGCGGCTGCGGATTGGTGTCGCGCATCGCCTCGCTCAGGAAGATGGTCCAGAGCTTGCGGTTGAACATCAACGCCTGCGTCGTCTGCTCGTTGAAGGGATCGGCGCTGTTGATGGCGTCCTGCAGCTTGTTGGCGGCCTTCAGGAGCGTCTGCGCCTCGATATCGCGAGGAGACGCAGTGGTCGTGGCTACACGCGCGTAGGCCGAAGCAGCAGAACTCGACATCGATCACCCTGGAGGTTTCCTCGCCCGTTGTACAGGCTTAAGGATTTCTTTCCCAACCCTAGGCAGCACCGCTTAAGATTTGCTTACGTGAGAGTGCGGACGATCTCCGGACTATTACGGGTCGCGGCATCCACCTTCACCTCAAGGCTAAATCCGCGTGCGCGCACTGTAAACGATTGCATCCATCATGCGCTGATCTGAGCTAATCGACAGTTAGCGATCTCGCTCAAAACAACGGCGAAGCCTAGGCTTCGCCGTCGAATGATTCATCGTGTACGTCAGCGTCGCGCTTAGCGGAGGAGCTGAAGCACGCTCTGCTGCGACTGGTTGGCGAGCGACAGCGCGGAGACTGCGATCGACTGGCGCGTCGAGAGCGCCTGGCTGTTGGCCGCTTCCTCGTTGGTGTCCGCAAGCGTCAGGCTCGACGAGCCGGTCTGCAGCACGTTGATCAGGTTCTTGCTGAAGTCCTGACGGATCTGCACGATCGACAGGTTCGAACCGAGCGTCGACGCCTCGGCACGCAGCGTGGTGCTGGCCGAGTTGAGCGAAGTCAGAATGGCGTTCGCCGATTTCGAGTCCAGGAAATCAACGCCCGAGGTCAAGGGAGCAAGGTTGAGGCCGGCATCGTTGAAGGTGACGCCCTGAATGTTCAGCGTCGAACGCCCGGTTTCGTTGAACACGAGCTTGAGCGTATCGCCGTTCAGCAGATTCACGCCGTTGTAGGAAGAGTCCTGCGCCGTGGTGTTGATTTGCGCGAGCACGTTGTTGTACTGCCCGACCAGATTGGCGCGCGTGGCTTGCGAATCCGGGTCGACGGTGGGCGCCTGCGCGATCAGGCCGTAGAAGGGCTGGCCGCTCGCCGCGGCCGTGCCGCCGATTGCGCCGATCGTCGAGGACGCCGAGTCGTTGGAGGTCACGATGTTGAGATGACCGGTCGTGTCGATCGTCGCCTGCAGGTTGTTCGCCGCCAGCGCAGCGTTGAGCTGATTGAGCGTGGAAACCTGCCCGACGCCGACGCCGGCGCCGAAGGTGATGCTGGTGGCGGTGCCGCCGCCGGTCGCGCCGATCGTCAACGTCTTGCCGCTGAGCGGGGGCGGAACGCGGGCGGTGGTGCCGGCAGTGAGGCCGAGCGCCGTGAGCACGTTGCCCGAGCCGGAGATCGCCAGATCCTGGCTCGTGCCGGTGCTGAGCACGAGCTTGCCGCCGGAAACGGTCGAGGCCGTGCCCGTACCCGTGATGCCGTCGATCGCGCTCAGTACCGACTGCACCGTGAGTGTGCTGCCGGCACCGATGCCGATCGTGACGTTGCCGAACGAGTCGGTGGTCGAGGTGGTTTGCGCGGTCGAGAAGGTGATCGTCTTGCCGTCGACAGTCAGGACCGAACCGTTGGTGATCGTCGTACCGAGATCGTCGGAACCCGCACCGGCGGTACCGACCAGCTTGGTCGCGCCCGTGATCGGCGCCGCGCCGCTCGTATCGTCATTGTTGACGACGGTGCCGGTGACCGTGTTGTTGGTGTATGCCGTGCCCAGCAGGTTGTTGGCGGTCGCACCGGGGACCGCGGCCGCCGTCACGTTGGACTTGGGCGAGTACCCCGTCGGGCTCTGCAGCACCTGGCTGGCGATCGATTTGGCGCTGTCGACCAGCTTTTGCAGCGAGGTGATGCCGGTGTTGGCGGCCTGCAGCACCTGCACACCGTTGCTGATGCCATCCAGGAGATTGCTGATGTCGCTGGCGCGATTGTCGAGCCCCTGTGCGGTGAAGAAGTTGGTTGGATTGTCCAGCGCCGTGTTGACCTTCTTGCCGGTTGCAAGACGTTCCTGCGTGGTAGCGAGCAGGTCGGCTGTCGACTGCAGCGACAACAGGTTCTGGCGGACTGATGCCGAGAGAACGATGTTGGACATTGGCAGATCTTCCTCTTGGAGCGCGACGCGTACGAATCGGAGCCCGCCGGTCTGGCAAATGGGCTTTTGTCTAGTTCTAGGCGCACTCCTTTAAATTAAGGTTAATGGCGGCTTAAGCCACAGGGTTAACAAGGTATTAACCGGCCAGGGTTCCCCAAAACCCGGCTCACGCCGCATCACGCGCAAAAAAACGGCGGGGCAAATGCCCCGCCGTAATGCCTTGTTTGACGATTTTCGCCGCGTATCAGCGCAGGAGCTGCAGCACGCTCTGCTGCGACTGGTTGGCCAGCGACAGCGCCGAGACCGCGATCGACTGGCGGGTCGACAGCGCTTGGCTGTTGGCCGCTTCCTCGTTGGTGTCGGCCAGCGTCAGGTTGGACGAACCGGTCTGCAGGACGTTGATCAGGTTCTTGTTGAAGTCCTGACGGATCTGCACCACCGACAGGTTCGAACCCAGCGTCGATGCTTCCGAACGCAGCGTGCTGCTGGCGGCATTGAGCGTGGTCAGGACCTTGTTGGCCGAGGCGTTGTCCAGGAAGTCGGTGCCCGAGGCGAGGGTCGAAATGTTGAGACCCGCGGTGTTGAAGGTCACACCGGTGATGCTCAGCGTCGACTTGCCGGTTTCGTTGAACGTCAGCTTCAGCGTGTCGCCGTTGAGCAGGTTGACGCCGTTGAAGGAGGCATCCTGCGCGGTCGTGTTGATCTGCGCGAGCACGTTGTTGTACTGCGCAACCAGGCCTGCACGCTGGCTCTGCGAGGTCGGATCGGCAACCGGAGCCCCGATGGCAGCGCTGTGGAACGGACCGGTGGCGGTAAAGGCCGAGCCGCCGAGCGTGCCGATCGTCGAGGAGGCCGCGTCGTTCGTGGTCGTGATGGAGATCACGCCGGTCGAGTCGATCGAGGCCTGCAGGTTGTTGGCCGCCAGCGCCGAATTGAGCCCGTTCAGCGTCGAGACCTGGCCGGTGCCGGTGCCGAAGGTGATGCTGGTGGGCGTGCCGCCGCCGGTGGCTGCGATCGTCAGCGTCTGGCCCGAGATGGCGGGCGGGACGCGGGCGGTGGTGCCGGCGGTGAGACCGAGCGCAGTGAGCACGTTGCCCGAACCCGCGATCGTGAGATCCGAGGTCGTGCCGGTGCTCAGCGTGAGCTTACCAGCCGCGACGGTCGAGGCGGTGCCGGTGCCGGTGATGCCGTCGATCGCGGTCAGCACGCTCTGCACCGTCAAGGTGCTGCCCGTGCCGATGCCGATGGTGACGTTGCCGGCGGTGTCGGTGGTCGAGGTGGTCTGCGCGGTCGAGAACGTGATGGTCTTGCCGTTGACCGTCAGGACCGAGCCGTTGGTGATGGCGGTGCTGAGGTCGTCGGAACCCGCGCCGGCGGTACCGACCAGCTGGGTGGAGGCCGTGATGTTGACCGCAGTGCCGGTGTTGTCGTTCAGCACGGCGGTGCCGGCAACCGTGTTGTTGGTATAACCGGTACCCAGCAGGTTGTTGGCGGTCGCGCCGGTGATGGCGGTCGAGGTCACGGTCGACTTGGTGGAGTAGCCCGTCGGGCTCTGCAGCACCTGGTTGGCGATCGACTTGGCGCTGTCCACCAGCTTCTGCAGCGAGGTGATGCCGGTGTTGGCTGCCTGGAGAACCTGAACGCCGTTGCCGATGCCATCGAGCAGATTGCCGATGTCGCTGGCGCGGTTATCAAGACCCTGGGCGGTGAAGAAGTTGGTGGGATTGTCCAGAGCCGAGTTCACCTTGCGGCCAGTCGACAGACGGGACTGGGTGGTGGCGAGGAGGTCAGCGGTGGACTGGAGGGAGAGCAGGTTCTGGCGAACCGATGCCGAGAGAACGACGGACATACTGTTACCTTTCTGGTAGCTACGCGTCCTATCTGACCATGATTGATCAGACGACCGGCGGACCGTGCGTCCAAGCCTCTAACAATCCGTGAAATGAAACCCGCAGTTTTTCCGCCGCGACGCTGAAAGCCCCCTTCGAGGCCGCGGCAGATGGCTGGACATGCCGCTATCGGCCTTGAAATTGTTGCATTTTCCGTCCCCGGCGCCGTCGTTTACGACCTGTTAACCATGTTGCGCAAGGATCGGCTCCAAATCACGAACGATCGCCCTCATCGCACGAACGCCGCGACGGATCGTTGTAAAAGGGTTGATGGAGAACAGGCATGGCTCTCAAGGTTGAGCTCAAACCGCACGAACGCATCATCGTCGGCAATTCGGTGATCACCAACACCGACCAGCGCGCCCGCCTCCTGATCGACGGCGAGAACGTGCCGATCCTGCGCGAGCGCGACATCCTCACGCCGGAGACCGCCGACACGCCGGCCAAGCTCGTCTATCTCGCGGTCCAGCTCATGTACATCTCGCCGGATCCGCAGAGCCAGCACGGCACCTACTTCAACCTGGTGCGCGACATCGTCACTGCGGTGCCGAGCGCCTGGCCGATCATCGAAAGCATCAACAACAACATCATGAGCGGCGATCTCTACCGGGCGCTGAAGGATGCCCGCAAGCTGATCGCCTATGAAGAGAAGCTGCGGGACCAGTACCAAGCGACGCATCCCAAGAGCGACGTCAGCTCGGCCGCCTGATCGGCACGCATCAGCCTGCCCAAACGACAACGGCCCCGGATCATCTCCGGGGCCGTTGTCGTTTCAGCTGCGTTCCTGGTCACTGCGCCGCCAGCGGCGGCGCCTCGACCTCGATCAGACCATCGCCGGTCCGCCGCGCGCCGAACTCCAGCACGGCAGCAACAAGCGCGTCGATGTCCGTCTCGTCGGTACGGTGATTGACGATGGCAGCGCGGATCGCGAACCTGCCGTCCAGCGTCGTGCTCGAGGGCGCCGCAACGCCGGACTCCTGGACATCGGCGACGATCTCGCGATTGACCGCATCGTCGACGCGGTAGCGGAAGCAGACGATATTGAGGTTCACCGGTGCCAGCAATTCCAGCCGCGGCTCGGCCAGCACGTTCCAGATATTTCGCCAGCGCGCAGCTTCGCGCGATCACCGCACCCAGCCGGTCGGTGCCGAACGTCTTCAGCGTGAACCAGGTCTTCAGCGCGCGGAAGCCGCGCGACAGGTCGGGGCCGAGATCGCAGGGCCAGACCGCGCCCGCCGCAAGCCCCCTCGCCTCGCGGCGCAGATAGGCCGCCGGCTGCGCAAAGGCCTGCCGGTGCTGCTCGCCGTCGCGGACCAACAGGAAGCCGGCATCGTAGGGCACCTGCCCCCATTTGTGGAAGTCGAGCGCAATGGAATCGGCGAGCTCGATGCCGCCGAGCATGGGCGCGAGCTCCGGCGAGAAGATCGCGAGCGCCCCGAAGGCGCCATCGACGTGAAACCAGATTCCTTCCTCGCGGCACAATTCAGCGATCGCCTTGAGGTCGTCGATCGCGCCGATATCCACCGTGCCGGCAGATGCGACCACCAGGAACGGCTTGAACCCGACTTCGCGATCGATCGCGATCTGCGCGCGCAACGCGGCGACGTCGATACGATGATCGGCATCGACATCGATCCTGCGCAGCGCATCGGTGCCGAGCCCGGCGATGTCCATCGCCCTGGAGACACAGCCATGCGCGGCCCGCGACGTGTAGGCCGTGAGCAGCGCGCCGTCATTGCCGATGCCATGCTGCCGCGCCAGCGTCCCGAGCGCAGCGGTGCGCGCCACCAGCACCGCCATCAAATTGGCCATCGACGTACCCGTGACGAAGATGCCGCTCGCACTCTCCGGGAAAGTGAACAGGCGCCGCATCCACGCGACGATCTGGCGCTCGACTTCGATCGGCATGTGATCGCGTCCGCCGAGATTGGCATTGAGGCCAGCCGCGAGCATCTCCGCGAGCATGCCGACCGCGGTGCCGCCGCCATGCACCCAGCCCATGAACCCGGGATGGACGTTGCCGGTCGCATAGGGCGCGACATGCTCGGCGAATTCGCGATAGACATCGGCAAGGTCGCTCGCCTCGCGCGGCACGTCGGCCTTCAATGCCGCGCGGATGCCGTCGGGAATCGGCTGCCACACCGGCCGCGCGCGGACATTGGCGATGCCGTCGATCGCTTCGTCAAGCATGCGATGGGCGAGCGTGCGAAATTCGCTCCAGTCCTGCGGATCGAGCGAAGCCTGCGCGACGGAGCTATGCGCGTTACGGATGATCTCGTTCATGCTGCGCTCGCCTTGCCCTCTCTTGCGTGCCGCGACAGCATCGCCGTGAACGCGGCAAAGATCTTGCGCATCTGCGGCGGCTTGTACGGAAACACGACCGGCGAATCCATGTTGTGCACGACGGCGGTGTTGTCGGCTTCGAAGACCAGCAGCTCGCGGTCCTGGTTCTCGGCGCAATCCACGATGAAATAATCGAGACCGACGCGCCGGCTCATCTCGTCGAGCGCGGCCTTGTGGCGCGCGGCGAAGGCGTGGTCGAAGTCCAGCATGAAGACGGCCTCTTCAGCCCGCTTCTCCTCACTGAACGCCATGTAGGCGTTGAGATACCAGATGTCCCAGCGATCGGCGATCGCCATGTGGCAGGCGTAGGGCTTGCCGTCGACCATGGCGAGACGGTATTTGCGGTAGAGCCCGTCGGGGCTCGCATAATCGACGAAGCGCGCGACGAAGAAATCCTGCTCCTCGCGCTCGGCGAGATAGGCCGCGAGTGCCGGCGCATCGTCGAGCTTCGCGAGCCCGACACCGGCATGCGTGCCGCGCGGCCGCGCGATCATCGGAAAGCGTAATTCGCCGGCGATGTCCTCGCAAGTGATCCGGCCCTGCGCGAGATCCGTCAATTGCGCGCGCGTCGCGTGGATGGTCGATGGAATCTCGAGACCAGGGATGCCCGCCAGTAGCCGATACAGCTTGTCGCGATCGAGGTTGCCGATGAGATCGGGGCGATTGAGCAGCGGCCGCGGCCAGCGCGGCGCCGCCTTTTCGATCAGGGCGAGCGGTTCCCGGCATTCCTCGGAATCGGATGCGATCACGATGGCGACGTCGTGCTCGGGCAAATTCTCCGGAAGACCGGAGCCCTTGACCACATAGAGCGTCAACAGCTCGATGTCGGAGCCCTCGAGCAGGAAATCGATCGGCGTATTCCCGCCCATGTCGATGTCGGCCGCTAGCGCAAGCACGCGCAAGCTGGGCTTCGGAGCCGCAGCGGGCGTGCGAAACAATTGATGGAAGGTCAGCACCTCCGACTGGATCGCCAGCCCCGCCGCCTTGTCGCCGAGTAGCTGGACGATCAGCGATAGGTCAAGGCCTTCGCCCGCGTGCGCTGCTCCTTCCGTGATCCGCGTGACGAGCTCATCGCGCAGCGGCTGCAGATCGACACCTTCGAAGGCCTGGCGCGTCAGCTGCGCAAAGCCGATGCGGTCGGCATAGTTCGGCACGGTCACGCCGATCGGCGCGGAAACTGGATGCTGCATCTCATACCTCGAAGGCGGACTTTTCCGGCGCGGTTGCGGCTGCGCCGCGGTCAAGCAGCAGCTCGATCTTCACCACGACATGAGCGATGCGATCGAGCAGGTGCTGCACATTGCGTTGCGCCTGCGCCATATCCGGCGACCAGGCCTCGGTCACGAGCCGGGCCCCGACGCAGAGGCGCAGCACGGCCTGCGGCGCGTCGTCCTGCCGCTCCAGCCGGACCGGCTGGCCGATCAGGCTGCGCTGGACGGCGACCTGCCGGTCCGCCGCGCTGCCGCTGATCTCGTCGTTCATGTCACGCCGCAGCGCCCGATGGACGGCGCCGGTCTCGGCCATCGAGACCGGCTTGCCGTCGCGCAGAAGCATGAACGGAAAGATCGTGGCGTGCGCGAACTCCTCGTCGTCCCCGGCAGTCTTCTCGGTCGCCGTTGGAACGGGTTGAAGCGACGGCGACAGCGCGATCATGCTGGCGATGCCGGCGGCAAGCTCGGCCAGCGCCCTGACGCGGAAAGCTCCGGGCACGGCGTAGTAGCTGCCGATCTCCGCGAGCGCCGCCTCCCAGCGCAGCCATTGTCCGAAATTCGGCCGGCGCTCGAAGCGTGAGCGCAGCGCCGTCCAGGCCATCGGCCAATCGCAGCGGCCGGCATAGTCGAAGAAGCCCGGCGCAATCCCCTCAATCCGGTCGAGCGACCGCGAAAACCCTTTCGGCACCAGCAGCGCGCCGCTGAAGGCAGGGCCGCCGAAGAATTTCGAGCCGGTGATCAGCACCATATAGCCGCGGTCGAGATAGGAGCGCAGCCGGCGGCGGCCGAGCCGCGCCTGGCAGGCGTCGACGACGACCTGAACCTTGCGCGGCCAGCGCCGCGCGATCTCGTCGAGACAGGCCACGCTCGGCGCGCGCCAGCCGAGCTTCGAGGAATCCATGATCTGAAGCAGCACGGGCGCACCTTGCGCGATCGTCGCTTCGATCGCCTCCAGCACCGCGGCATCGGTGTCGCCGCGCATCGCGATCCCGGGCTCGGCCCGAAGCAGCGGCAACGGCACACTGGCGCCAGCGATTCCGGCAACCGCGCCGTCCTTGCGGACCGCAAGGCCGCTCGCCGTCATGGAGCTGAAATGGTGACCGCGCGCGGTATGGGCCGTGCCGCTACCGGTCTGGTCGGCGCCGACCACGATCGTCACTGGAGGCGCGCCGAGCACCGCACGCGCTAGGAACAGGGCGTGGAGCTGAGAATCCGTCCCGGACGGCGAGAACACGACGTCGACGCGCGGCGAGAGCTGGAGATGGCCGCGCAACTCCTCGCGCATGTCCTCGCAGCGCGCATCGAAGGCGATCTCGACCTCATCGAACAGGCACCTATGCATCAGCTCTTCGCGTGCCAGCGCGGCGCGGTCATAGGCGAGTTGCGAGATCGTCGATGCCGTCGAGGAGGCGAAATTCCAGATCTCCGGTTCCGGCGAGGCCGCACAGCCATAGGCATTGACGCGATCCCCAGCGTCGAGCGCCAGCCGCGGATCTCCGCCGGAGACGAGCAGCGTGTCCAATGGTGTGAAGAGATCGCGCAGGCGGTAGCGCGAGCCGCCGTCGAATGTGCGCTCGGGGACTGACAGACCGGATGCGCCGGCGCTCATCCCGGAAGGCTCACGCCGCATCGGCAGCTGCCGCGGGCGCGGCTGCGAATTGCGAGGCGATGTCGCCGTGGAACACCGACGGCCCGACGTGATCCAGCGAGCTCTCGATGTCGGCCCAGATCTCGCCGCCGATGTCGGTCCAGCGCTTGCAGAAGGCAAAGTCTTCAGAGAGATACGTCCCGGTCGCCGGGTCGATCATGCATTCGAACAGCGCGAAGCGGTTCTGGCTCGCCGCCAGTGTGTCGTGCGAATGCTCGCGGACGAATTGCAGGCCGGCATAGTTGGGGTGGCGGCACATCGCCTCCAGCACGTGGCGGCGGATCATCAGGAAGCCGGTGCCGGCGTAGCGCACGCGGGTAAAACCGTTGACCACCACGATGCGGTCGGGATCCTCGATCTCGAGCACATAGTCGAGCGCAGCCGCCGGCACATCCGCGCGGCCGGACTCGATCGCCCGCCTCGCCTTGTCCCAGTTGACCCGTTTGATCGGATAACAGCCGGCGACGACATCCGCGCCGCATTCGATCAGCCGGAACACCTGCTCGGGCTTGAAGCCGATGTCGGCGTCGATGAACAGGAAATGGGTCGCCTTTGGATCGTCGAGGAACATCGCGGCCAGATTGGCCCGCGCGCGCGTGATCAGCGCATCGCCGTCGCGCAAGAGCACCTTGAGCTCGAGATTGGACATGCCGTGCACGGCGCGCTGGAGCGCGAAGATCGAGCTCGCATAAATGCTCGAGACCTGCCCGCCGAAGCACGGCGTGGCCACCACAAGCTGCATCTTGTCCGACATCGACGGCCCCCGCCCCGCTCAACTCCTCACCAAAAGGTAAAGAGGCATGGTTAACGGCGTCTTAATGCGCCGTTACAGGAACTTGACGAGTGAGAGCTGCGAGAGGTTCGAGGTGACCTGGTAGGACGCCTGAAGCGCGTTCTGGAGCGACAGGATCTCGCTCGCCACCTGGTCCGGCGAGGCCGATTCCGCCTGGTCGATGATGGACTGGAGCTGCGCCTTGGCCTGGGTCTGGCGCGTGCCTGCGTCCTTCATCGTGTTCTGGGCCATCGCGAGGTCCGTCTGGATGTCCTCGATGTGCTGCTGGCCGGGCTGCTTCGTCAGCGACTGTGTCACCCGCAGGCTCAACGCGGAGACCTGCCCGCCCGCATACTGGCTGGTCGGCGAGGTCGAGAACGTCCCGAACACGGCGATCGCCTGCAATTGCTGCCGGATCGCGTCCTCGTCGGCCTGCGCGCCATATTGCACCGTGACTGAATCATCGACCCGCGCCATCGCCGTGGAGCGCGGCGAGCCTGGCCCGTCGTTGCCGGTGTACCATTTCACGGTATTGGCCGAGCCGTTGACCAGCGTCGTCGCCGAACTCGCCGGTGAAGAACCGACGCGCAAAGGCGGCTGCGTCGCGGTGACCGGCGTCGAGCCGAAACCGAGCGCGTTGAGTGCGCCCGAGTTCGAGGTCGTGATGTTGAGGCTCGCCGCGTCGTCCGTGTTGATCGTGATCGAGCCGCCATGCACGGTCGACGGCTTCGACGTGCCCGTGATCTGGTCGATCTTGCTCATCAGCGTCTGGATGCTGTCGCCGACATTGAGCTGGTTGCCCGTCGCGCCCGAATTGACGAAGGTCAGCGTGGTGCCGTTCACGGTGATGGTGTCGCCGGCGGCGAAGCCCGGCGAGATCGAATTCGAGGGGCTCGCGCCGGACAGCGCCGTTGCTCCGCTGATTGGAGCCGGTGGCGCCGCCTGGTTGTTGACGGGCGCACCGATCGCGGAGCTTGCGGTGTTGAAGAAATTGTCGCCGGCCGTGATCGCGGATGCCGCGACAAGCGAAGTGTTGGCGAGCTTCGTGATCGCGGTGTTCAATGCCGTGTTGAGGTTCGCGGCCGTGTTGGCAGGGGTCGTCGCGTCGATGGCGAAGCTGCCGATCGGCGTCGGCGTGGCCGTGGACGCGGTCAGGTCGACCTGCCCGGTGGTGCCGTCCGGCAGCGTGAACTGGACGCTCAGCTTGTCGCCGTCGTTCGGATTGAGGCCGTTGAGATCGACCGAGAACGACACCGGCGAGCCGCTCGGGCCGGTGACCGTCGCACCCGTCAGCGTCGAGGATACCGCCGCGATCTTCATTCCGAACGGCGATCCGGCGACGTCCTCGGATACCCGCACCGAGCTCGGCGTCGGCTGCGTCTGCACCAGCCGTCCCATGCCGTTGGCACCGAGGTCGGCGGCCTGGCGTTCCGCCATGACGGTCTTGAAGCCCGCCTGCGTGGTCGTGCCGTTGATGATGTCGCCGGCATTGGCAACCGACTGCGTGTTGAACGCCGTCCCGGAGAACAGATAGCGGTTGCCCGACTGCGTGTTGAGAACGCCGACCATCGAGCTGAACTGCGAAGCGGCCGTGTTCTGCGCGACGGTCTGTCCGTTGACGTTGAGATCCTGAGCGGTGCTTGCGGAGCCGGTCTGCACCGTGTTGCGGATCGTCGTGAGCGACTGGAGCGCGGTATTGGCGAGGTTGATGTTCACGTTCACGTTCGTGATCGTGTCGGTATAGGCGGCGATGTTGGAGAGCTGCGAGCGCCCGGCGATCGCAAAGCCCTCGTTGGTGCCCATCCCGGAATAGTTCTGCGACAGCTTGCCGGTCGCGAGCTGCGTCGACAGGTCGGTGAGCTGCTGATTGATGTTGCGGATCTGCGCGCCGAGGACCGACGAAGAGTAGTTAATGCTGCTGATCGACATCTTTCAGAACCCTGTACTGGTTACACTTGAGCCTGGATCAACGTGTTCATCATGCTCTGCACCACCGACATGACGTGGGCGTTGGCGGCATAGGCATTCTGGAGCTGGATCAGGTTCGACATCTCCGAGTCCAGATTGACGCTGGAGGTCGAGTCGAACTTGGCCTGGAGCGTCGAGACCACGACGCTCTGGCCCTGCTGGAGCTGGGTGGCCTGGGTCGAGGCGTTGGCCTGGATGCTCAGGAACTGCTGGAGGTAGTTCGAGACGCTGCCGGTGAAGGGCTGGTTCGCCGAGCCGAGGCCGGTCGTCGGCGAATAGGAAAACACCGCATTGGTGAGCTGCGAATAGAGATAGTCCGAGCGCGTGGTATCGCCGGCGGGCGTCACCGGCGAGGTGTTGTAGACGGACAGCCGCGTGGGATCGCTGACCAGCTGCGTGTTCACGGCGATGCGCCCGGCAAGGCCGGTCATCTGCGAGCCCGAGGCGGTGATCGCACCGGTGTAGAGCGCCTGCCCGCCGTCGGTGAACACCGCCAGCTGCGGGCTGCCCGAGGTCAGCGACGAGATCGTCTTGGTGGTCGAGGCCGAATTGACCTGGGCAAGGCCGGTATTGTCATCGGTCACCCGCAGCGTCGTGGCCGTCGCCGGCGACGGAGCGGCGGAGAACGTCAGGTGCGAGCCTGAGAGCGCGGTGTTGAGCGCAGCGGCGATCGCATTCATGCCGCCGGAGAAATTGACGCCCACCCGCATCGGGTTGGCATTGGTGGCGTTCTGGAGCGGCAGCGCCGCCGGGTCGGTCACGTTGACGAGCGTGATCTGGCGCTGGGTGTTGGTCGCCGTGTCTTTGTAGGTGATGTTGACCGTATTGCCCGGCTGCGCACCGGCAAGGTCGAGATCGAATCCGGCCGGCGGGCCCGAGACCGTGCTGCCGGCCGTGGTCTTGTCCGACAGCGCGCTCGACATCGTGGCGGCGAGCTGGTCGATCTGGTTCTGCGCCTGCACCAGCGTCTGGTCGCGCAACTTGAGATCAGCCGCGATCTGGCCGGAGGAGACCACGTTGTTGGCGACGACGTCGATCTGCGAGCCGTTCGGCAGCTTGATGTTGAGCGCGCCGACGCCGGACTTGGCCGGGTCGGCGTTGTAGAGCGAGGTCGCCGACAGCGCGCCGGCGGAGGCAAAGGTGAATTGCGAGGCGAGCCCGGCGCCGACCAGCTGGACGCCTGTCGTGGTGTAGATGTTGGCCTGGTTCGAACCGTCGGTGGTGACGCGAACGTCGACATATTTCGACAGCGTGTTGATGGCCTGATCGCGCTGGTCCATCAGCGTCGCGGCCGAGGGATCGTTGGCCGACAGGCCCTGGAGCTTGGTGTTGATGTCGGCGATCTGCTGCATCGCCGCGTTGGCCTGCTGTGCCGAGGTGCCGAGGTCCTGCTCGACATTGGAGCGCAGCGACTGGATGCCCTTGGTGGTCACGTTGAGCTGCTGGGCCAGGGCCTGCGCCGCGCCGAGGGCAACCGTCTGCGCCGACGACGAGCCCGCGCTGGTCGACAGCGCCTGCAACGCCGTGGTAAAATTGTTCAGCGCGGTTTCGAGCGTGCCGCTGTTGCCGGGCGTGCCGTAGACACTCTGAAGCTGCTTCAGGATGTTGGCCATCTGGTCGGCGTAACCGCTGCCGCCGGTCTCGGTGCGCAGCTGGTTCTGCACAAAGGTGTCGAGCTCCCGGCTGACGCCGGTCGTCATCGCCGTCGAGCCGAAATCGCCGGTGGTGACCTCGATCTGGTTCGGCCTCTGGACGACGTAACCCGGCGTCTGCGAGTTGGCGACGTTCGAGGAGACGATCGAGAGCGCGGCCTGGTTGGCACGCAGACCGCTCATCGCACTGGCGAGGGCTGAACTCAAACCCATATCACTAGCCGCCTTTGGTTACGTCACGCGCCGATCAGCGCAACACGTTCAAGAGATCCTGCACCATCGAATTCGCTGTCGTGATCACCTTGGTGTTGGCCGAATAGGCCTGCTGGGTCACGATCAGCTTGGTGAATTCGTCGGCGATGTCGGTGTTCGAGCCTTCCAGCGACGAGCCGCTGATGCTGCCCGACGCGCCGTCGATCGCTGTGCCCGACTGTTCGGTCGCGGCGTAGGCGCCACCGTCGAGGGCCTTGAGGTAATTGGTGCCGTTGAAGTGCGACAGCGTCACCTGGGCGAGGTTGAGGTTCTGGCCGTTGGAGAAGGTGCCGACCACGAGGCCGCTGTTGTTGACGGCAACCGAGCGGAGCTGACCGGCGGCGTAGCCGTTCTGCGTGATGGTGTTGATCGTCACCGCGCCGCTGGTGCTGGCATATTGCGTCAGCCCGCCCGAGGACATGTTGAAAGCGACCGAGCCGAGCGACTGGCCGCCGACGCTGACGTTGTTGATGGTGATGCCCGATCCGCTCGGCGAGGTCAGCGAGCCGTCGCTGGCAAAGGTGAAGGCCTGCCCGGTGTTGACCCAGCCGACCGTCGTGCCCGTCGCATTCGGATCGGTTTGGTAGAACAAGTTCCAGGTGTCGGAATGGCCGGTGCCCAGCGAGGCGCTGTCGGTCTTGGCCCAACGCAGCTGCAGGTTCACCGGCGTGCCCGCGGCGTTGTAGGCGGTGACCGCACCGCCGCTGATCGATTCCTTGGTGAACGTGGCGATATCGTTGCCGATCACGCCGCCGGTGCCGGCAGTGCCGCCACCGCCGCGGTTCTTGGAGATTGACGACGTGAAGCCGAGCGCGGCGAAGGCGCTGCTGTTGTTGGGGCTCGTCACCGTCAAGGTGGGATTGGCGATACCGGTATTCAGGGTGATCACGCCGTTGCTGATCGAAGAACCGCTCGCACCGCTGAGCGTGTCGATCTGGCTGAGCAGAGTCGCTATGGAGTCGGTGATGTTGATCTGGTTCGGAGGGGTAGCGCCGGAGGCCACGAAGGTGATCGTATTGGCAGCTCCCGTGCCGTTGACCTGGATCGTGTTGCCGACCACGAAGGGCGTCGAGAGGACTTCCGCCCCGCCGGGCGTCGCGGTGCCGCCGAGCTGTGTACCACTCGTAATCGCGGGAGTGGACAGCACGTTACCGCCGCGCGTCACGCTGCTGACGCCGAGCAATCCTGCCGCAGTGCCGCCGATCGTCACGTCGGCCGTGGTGCTGGTCGTGATCTGGATGTTGCCGCTGGCATTCATAGTCACGCTGGAGGCGGGAACGCCGGCTCCAGACGCGATCGCGCTGAGGACATCCGACATCAGTGCGCTGGTGGGCGACTTCAGACCAATCGTAGTGACCGCCGGGGGGCCCGCAACCGTCGAAACGCCCGAGACGGTGTTGTCGAAGTTGATTGTTTGGCCGTTGACCGTCAACGACTTGCCGGCCAGGTTGGTGAGAAGGCTGGTGTTGAGATGCGTGGCCAAGCCCGCATCGAGAGACGTGCTGCCAGTTGCCACCGCCGAAGCGCTGTCCAGCAGTGCCACCGAGCCAGTCGCGGTCGTCGCCGTATAGGCCGAGCGCAGATTGCCGGTGGCCGCCGCGCCGGAGACCGTCGCATTCGAATAGGGCGGCGGCGGCGAGCCGACGATCAGCGGGTTGGCGGCGAAATCGGACGGGTTCAGGCCGCCGGCCGCCAGCAGCGTGCCGCTCGCCGCGGTCGAGCTCGCCCCCGTGTTCGGCACGCTCGGCAGGTTCGCGGCGTACTGAATCGAGGTTGTCGCCTGTGCCGGGATGAAGTTGTTCTGGAATTTCAGGACGGACGCCACATTGCCGGTCGGGTTGCCGGTCTTGGGGTCGACCGTGACGCCCATCAGATAGTAGCCGGCGCCATTGACGAGATTGCCGTTGGAATTGAGCTGGAAGTCGCCGCGGCGGGTGTAATAGGTGACGCCGCTGAACTGCGGCAAGTTGTCGACGACGTTAGTCGCCTTCTGGATCGAGAAGAAGCCGTCGCCGGTGATCGCCATGTTGGTCGCGACGGAGGAGGACGAGATCGTACCCTGGGTGGTGATGGTCGCCTTGGCGTTGGCCGTCACACCGCCCGCGACCTGCTTGCTCGGGACCGAGGCGTCGGGGATGAGATCGACGAAGCTGGTGCCGATGCCCTTGTAACCGGTGGTGGATGAGTTCGCGATGTTGCCTGAAATGTTCTGCAGCGCGTAGGACTGCGCCTGCAGGCCACCCACCGAGGTGTTCATTGCATCGAAGATACCCATAACTTTGTCTCCAGATCCGATCTCGGCGGCCGGTCGACCATGGCCGCAGTCGGAAGAGACAGTCGCAAGGGCTATGCCAATGCGGGTATTCTCAGGAAATCAATGACTTGAATGGGAAGGCCCCGGTCCGATGACCGGGGCACAATTGCCGGGCCGGCAACAATTGCCGGGGCATCGGGTCATCCCGGCGCGGTCCAAGGGACCGAACTCAGGTGCGCAATTGCGCACCTGAGAAGCTCGAGATTCCGGATTCGATGCTCGCGCATCGCTCCGGAATGACTCCAGCGAGACCTACGTTGCCGACGCGGCGGCTGGGTGGAAGACCAGCCCGAAACCGTCGATGCAATAGCGCAATCCGGTCGGCTTCGGACCGTCGTCGAAGACGTGGCCGAGATGGCCGCCGCAGCGCCGGCAATGCACTTCGGTGCGCACCATGCCGAAGGTGCGGTCCTCGGTCTTGCCGACATTGCCTTCGATCGGCTGGTAGAAGCTCGGCCAACCCGTGCCGCTCTCGAACTTGGTCTCGGACGAGAACAGCGGCAGGTCGCAGCCGGCGCAGGCGAAGATGCCCTTGCGGTGCTCCTTGAGCAGCGGGCTGGAGCCCGGCCTTTCGGTGCCCTCCTTGCGGAGGATTTCATATTGCTGCGGCGTGAGCTGGGCGCGCCACTCGGCGTCCGTCTTCTCGATCTCGAATTTTTGCGTGGCCTTCTCTCCAGCCTCGGCAGGCGTTCCTCTCAGCCAGCGGAAGGCCGAAAGGCCGAACAGGCCGGCAACAGTCGTCAGCAGGATGCGGCGATCAAACATCTCATTCTCCGTGCGCGGGGAGTCCACGCCCTGAGATACGGGCTCTAACGGCCGACGTTACACGTCCGACCGAGGTTTTTCTCAACTTATTGCGAGACGATGTCGTCCTGCGGAACCGGTTCCACGCCCTCGACCGCAGGTTTCGGCGGAGGGGCCGGCCGCGGCCGGACGCCCGGCGGCGGACGGCGCGGACCGGTGCCGGCGGCCCGGTTGGCTTCGGCCAGCCGCGCCTCGCGTTCCCGGTCCTTGACCCGCGCACGCTCGCGGTAGCGGGCAAGCGAGCCTGCGGCGGCGGAACTCGCCCTGCCCCAAACTCCTACCAATTGACCCGCGACCCGTCCGGTCGTGCCGCCAGCCCAGACCAGCTCGAATGGCGAGAACAGCTTCCAGCGGTCGTCGCCCCACAAAATGCTGCGCGCGATCAGCTGCCCGGCCATGGCCGAGGTGTTCATGCCCTGGCGGCCGAACCCGCTCGCCACCCACAGGCCTTTGCGCAACTGGCCGATCTGCGGCATGCCGTGCACGGTCTGGCCGGTGACGCCGCCGAACATGTCGGTGATCTCGACATCGCCGAACTGGGGGAAAATCGATCTGATCCGCCGCCTGACCGCGCCCGCAAAGCGCTGCGGACGCGCGGCCCAGGTGGTCTCGGGGCTTTCCCACATCAGGCGGTCGCCGTCGACGACACGGAAATGGTCGACCCCGTCGGAATCCATCACCGATCCCTTGAACGCCACGATCTCGTGCACGCGCTCGCCGAGCGGGGCGGTAATCCCGGCATAGCGCCAGACCGGCAGCAGCGTCTCCGACAGGCGCCTCAAGGGCGCGCCGAGGTGGATGTTGCCCGCGAGCACGATGTGGGTGGCGCGCAGCCGCGCCGACGGCGTGACGATGCGCTTGCGGATGCCGGAATGATCGATGCTGACGACCGGCGTATCTTCGAAGATGCGCGCTCCCGCCCGCCGCGCCAGCGCTGCAAGGCCGTGCACATATTTGCGGCCGTCGACCTGGAACGCCCGGGGATAATAGACGCCGTGGAAGTAACGGTCGGTCTTGAGCGCCTCGCGGACGCGATCCACCTGCCAGCCCTCGACCTCCGTGTCGAAATCCTCGTGGAGCATCTGCAACCGGCTGATCAGCCGGTCGCCGGCATCGACGTTGGAGACCTCCAGCACGCCATCGCTCGGGCCGATGCCGGGCATGTTCTCTTCGGTGGCGTTGGCCCGGACGAACTCGGCGCCCTCCTTCGCCAGTGTCAACAATTCGCGCGCGTCCTCGAAGCCGATGCGCTCGATCAAATCGGCGAGCGGCAGCGCAAAGCCCGGCATCACGGTGCCGAGCTGGTTTCCGGAGGCGTTCCAGCCGATATGGCGGCCCTCGAGCACCGCGACGCTGGCTCCGAGCCGGGCTGCCTCCAGCGCGATGGAGAGCCCGGCAAGCCCGGCCCCGATCACGCAGATGTCGGCGTCGAGATCAAACGACAGTCGCGTGCGTTCACGAAAGCCGGCTTCTTCCTGGGACACGCTTGTGAAAGTCTCGCTCATGTCGTTTTCTTACTCATGTCGTTTTCTTAAAGGACCGATCGGGCCCTTGTCACCTTGTCCTCAACCGGCGCCTGTACATTATTCTGGACGCGTAACGATTCGAGAATGCCATGCGCCGTTTGATGCTGCTGCGTCACGCCAAGACCGAGACTGACGCGCCGAGCGGCCGTGACCAGGATCGTCGCCTCGACGACCGCGGCCACAAGGACGCCGCGCAGATCGGGGATTGGCTCGCCACCCATCCCCCCTTCCCCAAGGCCGTGCTGGTGTCGCATGCCGTCCGGGCCCGGCAGACCTGGGACATTGCCTGGGAGACGATGAAGGATCGCGTCGCAGCGCCGCAGGTGGAGGTCCTGCCCGAACTCTACGGCGCCGATCCCGCCCAGATCCTGGAATCCATTCGCACTGCAACCGTTCCCGCCAACCCGAAGCAGTTGCTGCTGGTGGGCCACAATCCCGGCATGCACGAGGCCGCGCTGATGCTGACGGGCGGCGGCGATCCGGCCGGCGCCAAGGCGCTCGCTCACAATCTGCCCACGTCGGGGCTTGCGATCTTCGACTTTGACGTCAAGGATTGGGGTGACGTGGCCTACCGCCGCGGCAAACTGGTGCTGTTCGTCAGCCCCAAGCTGCTTCGATCGGGTTGAGACGCGCGGGGCGCGCCGTCTCGACCGGTTGATCCCAGCTTGGTCAATTGGGAGGCGCAGATGTTCAAGTCCATCCTCGTGCCCATCGATCTCGCCGACACCGATCTGGCCAAGCCGGCGCTCGCGACCGCGGTAACGCTGTCGCAGACCTGGAGCGGATCGATACGCCTGCTCAACGTGCTGCCGATGACGCCGGTGATGCTCGCCGAATACGTGCCGGCCGATTTCGACGAGCAGCAGCGCCAGACCTCCGAGGAAGCGCTCGCTATCGTCGCGCGGGAGTCAGGCATCGAGACGGGGCGCATTTCCAGCGTGGTGCGCCAGGGCGGCATCTACCACGAGATCCTGGAGGAAGCCGTGCACATGAAGGCCGACCTGATCGTGATGACCTCGCACCGGCCGGCGATGCGCACCTATTTCCTCGGCTCCAACGCCGGGCACGTCGTGCGCTACGCCAAGTGCTCGGTGCTGGTGGTCAGGCATTGAGCTCGGAGCAATGTCATGAGGCAATGGTGGCGGAGATGGACCTACGAGGTCCCGCTCGCGATCGGCGACGCGCTGTGGGAGGTGCTGGTCGTGCAACTGGCCGCGCTGCTGGACAGGCTGACGGTGCGGAAGGTGATCGCCCTCATCCCCATCGCTATCATCGTACTGGCCTACTACCACAGGATTCCGGTCCCGCCGGAACTGATGCTGGTCGGCGACTTTCTCGCCTATATCGAAATCTTCTCGGTGCTGCTCCTGGTCGGTCTGCTGAGCCGGGTCACGACGATCCTGTTCGTCGTCAGGCAGGCTGCAGCGCGCATCGCCCTGCTCGCCGGCAGCGCCATCGCGCATATGCGGCGCCTCGACATGCGGCATCGCCGCGAACGGGGTGCACCAACGAGGCCCCGCCGCAAGCCCGACCGATCCGAGGATGATCGAGCTTATGGCGGCGTGTGGGATCAGGTTGCGATCGCCTGATCCTGGCACGCGAGGGACGCTCGCGGCCCGAATGAACTCACAGATACCGCGTCAGCTCGGCCTTGAACTGCCCGTAGACGGCGTCCTCGATCTGGCTGCGCGTGATCCCGATGTCGCGCAAAGCGTGGTCGTCGAGCTCGTTCAGCGTCTTGACGGCAGAGCGCCGCTCCAGGCGGTCGAACAGCGCATGGGCGACGTTGGCGAGCGTGCTGAAAAATCCGCCCGACGAGGATGGGCGTAAACTCTGCCCGGCAGTTTGCGAGATCGTGGTCATTTTTCTTCTCCGGCCTGTTGTCCGCGCAGCGAAGCAGGTGCCGTTGGCGCGGACGCTGTGAGCGCCTGCACCTCATTTGCCATCGGATTGCTCTCGCTCTCCTCGGCTCAATCGCGGAACTTGATGGAACTTAAATGCTCCAGTACACTACTCGGAGCAAGTAAAACATTGCTCTCGGTGCAATAATGTCCAAGTTCGAATACGTGAAGCTTGCCGATGCCATTGCGGCCGATATCACTAAAGGCACGTTAAGGCCCGGCGACCGGCTGCCGCCACAGCGTAATTTTGCCTATGACCGCGGCATCGCGGTCTCGACCGCGAGCCGGGTTTATACGGAGTTGCTTCGCCGCGGGCTCGTCGTCGGCGAGGTCGGCCGCGGCACCTTCATCTCCGGCGACATCAAGCGCGAGGTCGAGGCGTTGAGCGAGCCGCGCGACGCGCGGATCGATTTCGAGGTCAATTATCCGTTATTGCCGCAGCAATGGGCGATGATCGCCAAGAGCCTTGCCGGGCTCGAGCGCGTCGACGCGCTCGAATCCGCCCTGCGCGTCTCGACCAGCACCGGCACCAAGAGCGCCCGCAATGCGGCCGTCGCCTATCTCGCGCGCAAGGATTTCACGCCGCAGGCCGAGCAGATCGTCTTCACCGCCAACGGCAAGCAGTCGCTCGCCGCCGCGCTCGCCGCCCTCGTTCCCACCGGCGGCCGCTGCGGTGTCGAGGCGCTGACCTACCCTTACGTCAAGAGCATCGCGGCCCGGCTCGGCGTGACGCTGGTCCCGATTCCGATGGACGAATTTGGCGCGCGTCCCGATGCGATCCAGAAAGCGCATCGCGAGGCGCATCTGTCGGCGCTGTATCTCCAGCCCATCATCCAGAACCCGCTCGGCGTCACCATGAACGCGACGCGCCGCGCCGACATCATGCGCGTCGCCGAGAAGCTCGATCTCACCATCATCGAGGACGCCGTCTACGGCTTCCTCGCCGACGACACGCCGCTGGCAGCGCTCGGGCCGGACCGTTGCATCGTGATCGACAGCCTGTCCAAGAAGGTCGCACCGGGCCTCGCGCTCGGCATCCTCGTCACCCCGCCGCATCTGCGCGAGAGCGTGATGAGCGCGGTGCGGACCGGCGGCTGGATCGCCTCGGGCCACGCGCTGGCGTCCGGGCAGCGGCTGATGGCCGACGGCACCGTCGCCGAGCTGACGCGGCTGAAACGGATCGACGCTGCGCGCCGGCAGCAGACCGCGGCAAGGCTGCTTGCCGGCTACCAGATCGCGGCTGACGCCCGCTCCTATCATCTCTGGCTGACGCTGCCGCCACACTGGCGCTCGCAGACCTTCGTCGCCGCAGCAGCCCGGCGCGGCATCGCACTGACGCCATCCTCGACGTTTGCAATTGCGCACGGACATGCACCGAACGCGGTGCGGCTCGCGCTCGCCCCACCCTCGCTCGAACAGCTCGATTCCGGCCTGCGCACGCTCGTGTCGCTGCTCGGCACCAAGGAAGAGGATTTCGACTCGACGGAGTAGCCAGAGCGTTGCGAGCGAAGTGATACCACTTCGAAAACGCGTCACGACAAGGATCCGACCCGTCGCCGCTCAGGTCGCCGGCCATTCCGCGATAAAGCCCCTCGCCTTGTACGGCTCTATCTTGTCCCATTCGTGCAGGACACGCCGGCGAAACTCGACATCGGTGTGCCAGACCGCGCGCGGCGTCGCAAAGCTGTCGACGGTGAGCAGCATCTTCTCGACTTCAGGCCAGTGCCGGTGCAGCGTCATCGGGTAGCGGCGCGCCGTCCAGGTGTTGCCGAGGCAGATCACGCTCCGGATGTCTTGCAGTCCAAGCACCGCATCGATGATCGGCAGCGAGAAAATCACATTCTCGCCGGTGTTCATCGCGCGATGTTCCTCGAGGATGAGGTCCGCCGGAATGCCGGCCGCGACCATCGCTGCCTTGATGATGGTGCACTCAGATTGCTCCGAGCCCGGCGTCACGCCACCGCTGACAATCGACCAGCGGAAGAGGCTTTCGCGCCATAGCCTCGCGGCGGTGTCGGCGCGCAAGCCAACGTCCTCGCGGGTGCCGAACATGAACAACAGATCGGCCGGCCGGAGCGGCGTATCGATCAGATGCGTGCGGTTGATTTCGACGATCTCATCCGCTGTAGGCTGGCGCCTGTTGCGATCCATGGTTGGCATGACAGCACGATGCGACACCGGCGCAGGAGCACGAAGTCACGTTTGATTGCGGCCGATTGCACCTAAGGCAGCAACGCCTTCGGCACACGATCAAAACTGTAGCTGTGCGGCTGGTTGCGCCGCACGAAGCCGCCGACCTGCCAGGCGAACAGCGCGGCGAAGCCGATGATGAACAGGGCGCCGGCGAACTCCCCGATCATGAGCGCACGGATCAGAAGCCCCGTCATCGCCACCGTCAGCACCGCCAGGAAGGCCAGCACCGCCGCATAGGTCTTGCGGCCGAGGCCTGCGGTCAATTCGGCGCGGCTGCCGGCTTGCGCCATCCGTGCGTGCAGTTCGATGATGAAATCGCGAAAACCGTTGTCCTGCGGCGCCATTAACGCTGCGGTCTGCCAGCTCGTCGACAGGATCCTGATGCGGCCGCCGCCGGTGTGGCTGAGATCGACGCGAAAGCGGTGCTGCTGCATCGACACCGGGCGAAACGACAGCCGGATCGCCGAGATCTCGTCATAGCGCCACAGGCCGGACCGGCCGGCGATATGCCAGGACAAGCCCGCGTCCGTCAGCTCGAAACGATGCGCCGAGCCGATCAGCGACGCCTTGTAGGCGTAGCTCGTGACCGACGGGCCTTGCGCTCCCGAAACCTGCATCCCCACAATCAATCCCGTCCGCGCAATCCCGCCTGCGATCGGCTTGCGCGATCGCCCTCGCCCATCCTACAAGCGGGGCATGGCTGAGACGACCTTTTTTCCGCGCCGCCTGATTCTCGGCGCCGCCGTGATCTCCGGAGTGTTGCTCGCGCTCGCGGTGCACATGCTGGGCGCGCGCTACGGGCTCGACCTTGGCGGGCTCTGGCATTCCGACACGCATGAGTTCATACCCGCTGGCGCAGCGATCGCCTGGTGGCTGATTGCCACGGTCGGTTTCTCCGGCGGCTATTTCACGGCGACATTGATGCAGAGCGCCGTCTCCGGGCAGATCCCGCAGCGGATGCGGCAGTTCTTGATCGCGGTCGGCGTGCTGCTGCTTGCCGGTGCGGGCCAGGTGGCCGCGGCGCCGAGCCCGATCCCGTCCGTTTCGGGCGTACTCGCCGGGCTGGCCGCGCTATGTCTTGGCGCCGTGATGGCATTTTGCGGCGCGCACTTCGCGCTGCGCCGCGGCTAGACATCAGGCCGAGGCGAGCAGCCGCGGCCGGTTCAGCATCAACGCGACATCGGATGCAGGCCGCGGCTTGCTGAAAAGATAGCCCTGCGCCTGGGTGCAGCCCTCGCGCCGCAGCAGCTCGAGCTGCGCGTCGTTCTCGACGCCTTCCGCCGTGGTGACGATGCCGAGGCTGCGCCCGAGGCCGGTCACGGCACGGATGATCGCCATGGAATCCTCGCGCGTCGCAAGCTCCGACACGAAGGAGCGGTCGATCTTGATCTTGTCGAACGGGAAGCTGCGCAGGTAGCTCAGCGACGAATAGCCGGTGCCGAAATCGTCGAGCGAGATCCGCACGCCCATGGCGCGCAGCTCGTGCAGGGTGGTCAGCGTCGTCTCGCTGTTCTGGAGCAGCACCGATTCGGTGATCTCGAGCTCGAGCCGCCGCGCCGCGAGCCCTGAGGCCGCCAGCGCATCGGTCACGGATGCGATCAGGTTCGGGCTCTTGAACTGCACCGGCGACAGGTTGACGGCGACATCGACGTCGTCCGGCCAGGTGGCGGCGTCGCTGCAGGCGCTGCGCAGCACGAACTCGCCGAGCTGGACGATGAGGCCGGTCTCCTCGGCCACCGGAATGAAGTTGATGGGGGCGATCAGGCCGCGCTGAGGATGGTTCCAGCGCAGCAGCGCCTCGAAGGCGACGACGCGGCCGCTGGCGACGTCGCGGATGGGCTGGTAGTATGCCTCGAACTCGTCGCGTAGCAACGCCGCCCTCAAGTCCATCTCCAGCAGCCGCCGCGCCTGCGCGCGCGCATCCATGCCGGTCTCGAAGAAGCGATAGGTGCCGCGGCCGTCCGCCTTGGCGCGGTACAGCGCGAGGTCGGCGTTCTTCAACAGTTCGTCCGGATTATCGCTGTCCTGCGGCGACAGCGAGATGCCGATCGAGACGCCGATCACGATCTGGTGGTCGTCGATCTCGTAAGGCGCAGAGATCACCTCGACGAGGCGGCCGGCAAGGGCTCGCGCCGCGGCTTCCTCGGAGCGTCCGATCTGGACCACGGCAAACTCGTCGCCACCAAGCCGCGCCACGGTGTCGCTCGCGCCGACAGTGGCCTTCAGCCTGCGACCGACTTCCTTGAGCAGCGCATCGCCGATGGGATGGCCGAGCGAGTCGTTGATGTCCTTGAAGTGATCGAGATCGAGGCACAGCACCGCGAGCTGGTCGCCCGACTTCGCCCGGCCCGGTCCCTGCTCGAGCTGCTCGTGGAACAGCACGCGGTTCGGCAGATTGGTCAGCGCGTCATGGCGTGCCATGTGCGAGATCTTGGCCTGCGCCTCCAGCCATTCGGTGATGTCCTCGAAGGTCGCGACCCAGCCGCCGCCCTGCATCGGCTGGTTGACGACGCGGATGGAGCGACCGAACCGGGTGACGACCTGGCTGGTCGTGCGGCCCTCCCGCGCGTCGGCCACGAGGCGCGCGAAGAATTCGGCCGCATCGCCCTGCCACTGGCCCTTGGCCTGCTCTTCCCGCAACACCTCGACGAGCAGGCGGCCGGCGAGCGGAATGTCGGTGCGGCCAAGCATCGCTGCGTAGCGTTCGTTGAAGAGCTGGATCTTGCCGTCCGCATCGAACATGCACAATCCCTGCGACATGTTCTCGAGCGCGGTATCCAGCACGACCTGCTGGCGTCCCAGTTCGCCCTTGGCGCGGCGGTCGAGCAGAGCCGCCGCGAGCGCGATCGCGATGATCGCAGCGGCGGCGCTGGCGGTGAGGATCGACAATGAGGCCGGCGGGATCGACAGGCCGCTGATCACGACCGCAGGATCCGGCGTCAGCTCCACGGCGCCCATGGCGGTGAAATGATGCGAGACGATGGCAAGCGTCAGCAGCACCGTCGCGCCGAGCGCGCCCGCAAGGCTGTCGCGCCGCCCCGCAACGACCAGGGCAAGCGACCCCAGGACGATGCCGAGCACGATCGAGACCGTCACTGTGCCGGTCGTCCAGCCGATGTGCGCGGGAATCTCGAGCGCCATCATGCCGGTGTAATGCATGGCGGCAACGCCGCCACCAACGACGGCGCCACCGAGCGCAACCAGACCCGCCCGCGTCACCGACACCGAGATGCTCAGTCCGATGAAGGTGACCGCGATCGCGAAGATCAGCGATAGGACCGTCAGCGGAATATTGTAGGCGCCGCCCGCACCAGGCCCGTAAGCCTGCATCGCGATGAAATGGGTTGCCCAGATGCCGCCGCCGGCGACGACGGCATCAAGCGCGACCCACGATACGCGAGCTCCCCCGCGCGCCGCACGCGCGCGGTGGAACAGGCTGATCGCCGCCGCGCTGGCGAGCAGACACACCGCTCCGCCGAGTGCGACCAGACGCCAGTCATGCTGATCCGTCAGGCAGTAGAGAACTTGATACATTGCCGGCCCCTATTCCAACCGCACTAGAGCCGGCAGAGATGGACAGTCGGTAACCGGCTATGCGCCGGTTTCGGGAATGGTGAACAGAGAATGTGTGGGATCGCTCACATTGAGCGCCCTTGCGCCGTTGCGTCAGGTGCATTTGCGCCGAGGCCGATCACGGCGGCGGCGAGCAGCAGGACGGCCGCCGATATGATTAGCGACTGGTGAAGGCCCGTCATGAATGCACTGTCCGAGGCCACCAGCGAGCCGAACAGCGCGACGCCGAGCACGCTGCCGGTCTGCCGCGTCGCGTTCAGGACGCCGGCGGCGATGCCGGAGCGCGCCTTGTCGATGCTGCCGAGCAAGGTGGAGGTCAGCGGCGGCACCAGCAGGCCAAGTCCACCGCTGATCGCGATCATCTGCGCAAAGATCGCCCAGTAGCTGGTCCCGGCTTCGATCCAGAGCAGCCCGAGACAACCGAGCGCCGAGATACAGGCGCCGACCACGATGGTCGGGCACGAGCCGATGCGCTCGGCCAGACCCGGCGCGAGCAGGTTGACGGGCAGCACCGCACCCATCATCGGCACGAAGGCGAGCCCGGTCCACCAGGCCGACAGCCCGTCGATCCTCTGGAAATACAGGCTCAGCACGAAGATCAGACCGTAGATCGCGATGTTGACGAGGAGGCCGACGATCGTGGTCAGGGTAAACAGCCGGTGACCGAACAGCGACAGCGGCAGCATCGGCTGCACGGTGCGGCTCTCGCGCCAGACGAAGAGCACCGCGAATGCGGCTGAGGCAACGAATGCTGCGATCACGGCTGGATGGCTCCAGCCGAGCGCGCCAGCTTCGATGATCGCGCCGGCAAGCGTGCCCAACGCACCGATCGCGGCGAGCTGGCCTGGCAGATCGATCTCGCGCGAGCGCGACCGCGTGGTCTCGCTGGCGTAGCGCCAGCTCAGCCACAAGCCGGCAAGACCGATCGGTAGGTTGACCAGGAAGATCGCGCGCCAGCCGACCAGCGTGATCAGCGCGCCGCCGACGAAGGGACCGGCAGTGAGCGCCAGGCTCGCTCCGGCAGCCCAGACCGCCACGGCGCGGCCACGCTCCCGGTCGTCCGCATAGGCATGATTGAGCAGCACCAGGGAATTCGGCACGAGGATCGCCGCCGCCAGCCCCTGCACCAGCCGCGCTGCAATCAGCACGGCCGCATTGGGCGACATCGCGCAGGCGAGCGAGGCCGCAGTGAAGATGGCGAACCCGGCCATGAAGATGCGCTTGGCGCCGATGCGATCGCCGAGCGCACCGGCGGTCAGGATGAAAGCGGCAAAGGCGATGGTGTAGGTGCTGACCACCCATTGCAGCTCGGCGACACCGCCGCCGAGCGTTTTGCCCATCGCATCCAGCGCGGTGTTGACGATGGTGACGTCGAGCTGGACCACGCCATAGCCGAGGCTCATCGCGGCAAGCGTGAGGGATGTCGCAAGGCGCGAGCCGGCACGCTGCGCGCCGGCTCCGCCGTCGAGAGGTTCATATTTGATGGTGCTGGCTCGCATGCTGCCGCCTCGGTTGCAGCCCCATGCGAAACATACGCTTCCAGCCCGGCGTCATGTTTCGACAATGACCGAATGATGGATGCGTCATACGCGAGCGCCGCGCGGGATGACCGCGCGACGCCTTGCGCGGCTGCGCCCGGTCCTAGCTCGCCGCGCGCAGGTTGACCTTGCTCTCGGCGAGCGTGGTCAGCTTCCTGTCGGTCGCCTTCTCTTCTTCCAGCGTCTTGGCGAGCACGGTGGCGCAGTCGTTGCGGCCGAGCTGCTTGGCCCAGGCGATCAGGCTGCCGTAGCGGACGATCTCGTAATGCTCCGCGGCCTGGGCCGCATTGATCAGGGCGGCGTCCAGCACCGCCTTGTCGGCGACTTCACCGGCGGTCTCGTCGGCTTCCTCGATGATGCCGTCGATGGCCGGGCAGTCGACCGCCTTCACCTGCGCGCCGTGCATCTTGAACACTTCCTCGAGCCGCTTGACGTGCTGCTTGGTTTCTTCGAGGTGCGTCAAAAAGCCCTGCTTCAACTGCGGATCGGTGGCCTTATCTGCCATTTTCGGCAGCGCCTTGGTGAGCTGCTGCTCGGCATAATAGATGTCCTGAAGCTGGTGCACGAACAGGTCGTTCATGGTCTTGATGTCTTTTGTGAACAGTCCCATCGTTCCGATCCTCGCGGTTTCGGGAACACGGAGGCGTCGGCTCGCACGAAAAGCCGATGATTCCGCCATGTTCGATTGCTGATGGAGCGCTAACCGGCGCACGGTACCGACGTTCCAAAAAAGCTCGCATCGCTTGCGTTGGAACAATGCCGACTGCGGGCGGACACGAAATCATGTCAAGATGCGGACGCGCGTTCCAGGCAGGTGCCTCGACTCATATGCTTAACGCGCGCCCGATATGAACCACATATGACAAAAGCGGCGGTCCACCGCAGAACCTATCGGTCGAACGCAGAACCTATCGTTGTCAAGGGCTGCACAAGTCGCTGTTTTTGCCTTAAATGAGCTACATCATGCCTAGCGGTCGAAGCCCATTTCGGGCAGTGATCGCACCGGACCGGCCAATGTCTGGCCGATCGGTCTTGCCCCCCGCCGGGAGGATGAATGCACGGACTGCTGCCCGCGCTGAAGCGCGGCTTCAAGAGATGGATCGGCTGGCGACGGCTCGGCGTTGCTGCGAGCGTCTTCATCATCGCCTTCGCGATCACCACGCTTGCGCGCACTCTCAAGGACATCGATACCGGCGTCATCCTGACCGCGTTGACCGAGATTCCCCGCGGGAATATCGGGTTGGCGGCGATCTGCGTCGTCTTCGCGTTCTGTACGCTGACCTTCTACGACTATTTTGCACTGCGAACGATCGGCAAGAAGCATGTGCCCTATCGCATCGCAGCACTCTCCAGCTTCACGTCCTATTCGATCGGCCACAACATCGGCGCCACCGTTTTTACCGGCGGCGCGATCCGCTTCCGGATCTACTCCGACTACGGGCTGAACGCGATCGACGTCGCGAAGATCTGCTTCCTCTCGGGCCTGACCTTCTGGCTCGGTAACATCTTCGTGCTCTCGATCGGCATGGTCATCCATCCGGATGCCGCCTCATCGATGGATCAACTGCCGTCGTCGATCAACCGGCTGATCGGGCTTGGCGGCCTCGCCTCGATCGGCGCCTATCTGGTCTGGCTCTGCATGGGCGAGAAGCGCCGCGAGCTCGGCCAGAAGGGCTGGAAGGTGGTGCTGCCCTCGGCGCCGCTGACGCTGGTCCAGATCCTGATCGGCGTGGTCGATCTCGGCTTCTGCGCGACGGCGATGTACCTGCTGATGCCGGCCAATCCGTCGATCGACTTCATGTCGCTGGCGGTGGTGTTCATCCTGGCGACGCTGATCGGCTTTGCCAGCCACGCGCCCGGCTCGATCGGCGTGTTCGACGTCGCCATGCTGGTCGCGCTGCCCGAATTCGGCCGCGAGCAGCTCCTGGCGACCCTGCTGGTCTTCCGCATCCTCTATTTCGTGATCCCGTTCGGCCTCGCCATCTCCATCATGGGCGCGCGCGAGCTCTGGATGAACGTGGTCGAGCCCTGGCAGGAGCGGCGGCGGCTGGCCGAGGCCTGCGCGCAAGCCAACCTGCCCAAGCAGGTCGCAGCGATGGAACGCGAGCGGTCGTTGCGACAGGCCAGCAAGCGGTAAGGCGGGCGGGCGACCGTCAGACAGAGGTTGCGGGCGGGGCAGCTATGCTCTCATATTTCCGCCTCAACTTTGCCGTTGAACACGCGGGCCATGATCCCTTTTTCCTTTCGTACCCTTCCCGCAGGCCTCCTGCTGCTTGCTGGGATTCTGACGTCTTTGCCGCTCGAGCGCGCCGCCGCGCAGAACGCCGGTGCGATGCAGATATCCTGGGAGGTGCGCAACCGCTTCCGGCTGTTCCGCGAGGAGCGCGACTTCCAGCTCCATGTCGAGAACGCGCGTAACCGCAGCATCCTCGCGGCCGAGCAGTCGCTGGAGCTCCAGAGCGAGGGCCGCGGCTGGGCCCGCAACATGGTCAATCGGCTCTGCATCGACCTCCAGGGCCGGGTCAACCAGCCGTGCACCCGCGACAACGTCAAAGAGAATTACCTCACCCCGACCGACCATCCGGTGACGGTGCGCCTGACCGGCGCAGTGCCGGTCGGCGCCACCTGCGCCTGGTCGTTCGACGACGGCGACGGGCCGCAGACTTCGACCTTCGACTGCGCCGAGCCGATCAATCTGCGCGTCCGCTACGGCAAGCAGACGGTCGCGAGCGTCGACGTCTCCTCCGGCTCCGATCCGACCCAGCGCGTCCAGGCCGAGATCCAGGTCCGCGACATCTTTGTCGCCGGGCTCGGCGACAGCATCGCCTCCGGCGAAGGCAACCCGGACCGGCCGCTCGCGCTGTCGGACGAGGGCTTCTGCTTCCGCTCCTATCTCGGTACCGCCGGTGCGCAGTACTACCGGCCGAGCCGCGCCGGCTATAAAGGTGGCCGCGCCTGCGAGGCACCCGACACGCTCGCCAACTGGCAGCATTACGGCGCGCTCTGGTTCAACTCGCCCTGCCACCGCTCGCTCTACAGCTACCAGGCCCGCACGGCTCTCGCGCTCGCGGTGCGCTACACCCACATCGCGGTGACCTTTCTGCCGCTCGCCTGCACCGGCGCCAGCATCGGCGACGGGCTGCTGGGCTCGCAGCGCGCCCGCGAATGCCCGCCCGGCAAGACCGGCGTCTGCAACACCAGCGTGAACGCCCAGGTCGCCGAGCTGCGCGAGGCGCTCACCGCGGCGAAAAAGCGCCAGCCGGACCGCACGCTCGATCTCGTGCTGCTCTCGGTCGGTGCCAACGACGTCTATTTCTCCGGCCTCGTCGCCGACGTCATCGTCGACACCGCGACCGAGCGCGCGCTGTTCCGCCGTTCCGGCGTGATGGCGAGCGTCGACGATTCCCGCGATGCGCTGGCGCGCGAGCTGCCGCAGAATTTCGCCAAGCTGCGCGAGGCGCTCAAGCCGCTCGTCGGCGGCGACCTCTCGCACGTGGTCTATGTCTCCTACGCCAATCCCGCGCTCGCCGATGGCGGCGTGCCCTGCCGCGGCGGCCGCGCCGGGTTCGACATCCATCCGTCCTTCAACGCCGATCCGCAGCGCCTCGCTCGCGTCTCGACCTTCGTTGACACCGAATTCCTGCCGCAGCTGAAGGGGCTCGCCACCTGCACGCGCGGCGCACTGTGCCGCGATCCCGAAGCCGACCGCATGACCTTCGTGGACTCGCACCAGGCAGCGTTCGCCGATCACGGCTTCTGCGCCCATGCGGGCAACGATCCCGAATTCGACCGCACGTGTTTCGCCGAGAACGGCCAGAGCTTCAATCCCGATATCGTGAGCGCGGCGAGCCAGCCGATGCTGTGCGGCCGCGGCGCCTCGGAGTATCGCGCCTACCTGCCGCGCGCGCGCTGGATCCGCGATGCCAATGACAGCTATTTTGCCGCGATGACCTATCCGCAAGGTCTGCCGGCGGCGAGCCAGCCGACCGACATCCACGACGCCACCTGGGGCGTGCTCTCCGCCGTCTACGGCGGCGCCGTGCATCCAAGCGCTGAAGGCCACGCCGCGATGGCGGACGCAGCACTGCCGGCCGCAAGCAGCGTGCTCGGCCTCGATGCCGTGCCGCCCGGCGTGACGCGCGGACTGTTGGCGCCGTTGCTGGGCACGCAGCAGTAGAAGCAAAAGCGACTTCTCTTCACACCGTCATTGCGAGCGCGCACTCTCCACATGCGCGGTGTCATCGCCCGCGAAGGCGGGCGATCCAGTACGCCGCGGCAGACGTAGTTGAATCGAGACGCCGCGGCGTACTGGATTCCCCGCCTTCGCGGGGAATGACAGCGCTGGGCGTGGCGCAAGCTCGCCCCCTCAATATCGCGCACACATTCTCGTCACCTCACGATCGTTCCCCCACACCTGCCGTTCCATCGATCCAAAAACGGCATCGATCGATACTCCCTTGAACTTGGACACTTTGCCGCGCGCGCCTCTAGGAGTCGCAGTGAGGAAACATTTCGAGTTCTAAGGAGGCGCGTGATGAGCGCAGTGGTGTCGTCCGCAGCGGACGTGAGAAGGTCTCGCGTCAGGCTGTTCATCGTGACCATGTTGTTCCTGGTCACGACCGTGAACTATGCCGACCGCGCCACGCTGTCGATCGCGGGCCCCGCGCTCTCGAAAGAGTTGCATCTCGATCCGGTCGCCATGGGTTGGATCTTCTCGGCGTTCGGCTGGTCCTATGTCGTGGCGCAGGTGCCGGGAGGCTGGCTGCTCGACCGCTACGGCTCGCGCCTCGTCTATGCCTTCAGCATCATCGTCTGGTCGCTGTTCACGATGATGCAGGGCTGGGTCGGCTTCCTCAGCGCAGGCGCTGCCATCATCGTGCTGTTCGCACTTCGCCTGCTTGTCGGCGTCGCGGAAGCGCCCTCGTTCCCCGCCAATGCCCGCATCGTCGCGGCCTGGTTTCCCGGCAACGAGCGCGGCACCGCGTCGGCCTTCTTCAATTCCGGACAGTATTTCGCCACCGTGATCTTCGCACCGCTGATGGGCTGGATCGCGCATGATTACGGCTGGCGCTTCGTGTTCTTCGTGATGGGTGGGCTCGGCGTCATCATGGGCCTGGTCTGGATCAAGACCGTCTACGGCCCGAAGGAGCATCCCGGCATCAACGAGGCCGAGTTCGACTACATCAAGGAAGGCGGCGCGCTGGTCGATCTCGATGCGCCCAAAAACGATCTGATGCAGGAGCGTGCGCCCGAGTCCCCCGCGGGTCACTTCAAATTCCTCCGGGTGTGGTCAGTCAAATTCCTCCACCCGCGAGGCAGGACAAGGGACTGTTAGTTTGAGTTTGTTTCCCGGGCAAGAGCTTCAG